>JAGRMP010000486.1 GCA_020441225.1 Maritimibacter sp.
GCGTTGTAGACCTGGATCCCCGGTTCGGCGGTGTAGAAGCTGAGCACCGGGCCGCCCGGCACCGAGAGCACCGCGCCGGGCGCACCGCTGTCGAGCACGAGGCAGGCGTCGATCCCCTGCCCGTCCGGGTCGGCCTCGCCCAGCGTGCGTGCCTCGCGGAAATCGTAGCGCGTTCCGGCAACATCGGCGCGCGCGCCGGTCACGATCAGATCGTCGCCCGCTAAGATGTACTCCCGCGCCGGGACGCTCAGCACATGATCGTCGATCCGGCCGCCGCCGGCGAGGTTGTAATAATTGTGCTGAACGAGGTTGATCGGCGTTGGCCGGTCGACCGCGGCGCGCATGTCGTAGACCAGCGCCATGTCGGTCAAGGTGATGGTCACCTCGAACACGACCTGCCCCGGAAATCCGCTTTCGCCGTCGGGGCTGGTGTAGGCCAGCCGGACGGCCCCCGCGGAGGTATCGGGCTCCATCGTCCAGTGCTTTTTGCTGATTCCCTCGGGGCCGCCGTGCAGCGTGTTCGGCCCCTCGTTGACCGGCAGCTCGACATGGCCGCCGGCGAGCTCAAAGCGCCCGCCCGCGATCCGGTTGGCCACGCGACCGGCGATCGCACCGTGGTAATACCTGTCGGTCGCATAATCGGCCGGGTCGTCATAGCCGAGCACGATGTTACGCCCCCCGATCAGCCAGGACCTGGTGATCGCGCCATAGCTCAGGAGCGTCACCTCCATGCCGCCTGCGGTCAGGTGGGCGGCGTCGACCGCCTGCCCACCGATCCGGGTGATCCCGCGTGTAATCATCGCTCAGACGAACCTGTTGACGAGATTTTCCAAGTACTCTTGCTTGCCCGAGCGCGGCTCGGGTTCGATCCCTTCGTCGACGACCTTCGCGGCAACCTCTTCGAGCGAGCCCTTGCCCGCAAGAACCCCCTGCCAATAGTCACTGTTCCAGCCGGAATAGCGCTCATCGACATAGCCCTGGAGGCTGCCCTCCTCGATCATCGCGGCCGCCGCCTTGAGGCCGCGGGCGCAGGAATCCATGCCCCCGATATGGCCGATCAGCAGATCGTCGGCGTCGATCGACTGGCGGCGGAGCTTCGAGTCGAAGTTGGTGCCGCCGCCGCCTTCGAAACCGCCATGCTTGAGGATGTGGTAATACGCCAGCGCCAATTCGGGCACGTTGTTGGGGAACTGGTCGGTGTCCCAGCCGGACTGGTAGTCGTTGCGGTTGGCGTCGATCGAGCCGAACACGCCCAGCGCCTGGGCCAGCGCGATCTCGTGCTCCCAGGTATGGCCGGCGAGGATCGAGTGCCCTTGTTCGATGTTGAGCCGCACCTCGTTTTCCAGCCCATGCCGCTTGAGGAACCCGTAGACCGTGGCGACATCGAAATCGTACTGGTGCTTCGACGGCTCCTGCGGCTTGGGCTCGACCAGGATCTGGCCCTGGAACCCGATCTTGTACTTGTACTCGACCACCATGTTGAGCATCCGGCCCATCTGCTGGTCTTCGCGGGCGAGATCGGTGTTGAGGAGCGTCTCGTAGCCTTCACGCCCGCCCCAGAGCACGTAGTTCGCACCGCCGAGCTTGTGGGTCGCATCCATGCAGGATTTGATCGTCGCGGCGGAATAGGCAAAGACCTCGGGGTCGGGGTTGGTCGAGGCGCCCGACATGAAGCGGCGGTGGCTGAACAGATTGGCGGTGCCCCAGAGGAGGCCCACACCGGTCTCTTCCTGTTTCGCGGCAAAGATATCCACGATCTCGTCAAACGCGGCCTTGCTCTTCTGGAAGTCGTTCAGGTCGGGTCGAACGTCGGCATCGTGGAAGCAATAGAACGGCGCGCCGAGGGCCGAGAACAGCTCGAAGGCGATATCGGCCTTCACTTTGGCCTTTTCGACCGAGTCCTGCGGGTACCAGGGCCGTTCGAAGGTGGGCCCACCGAATGGGTCGAGCCCTTCGTAGGCGAGGCTGTGCCAATAGGCGACCGCGAAGCGGAGCTGGTCTTCCATCCGCTTGCCGAGGACGAGCTCGTCGGGATTGTAGTAACGGAAGGCCAGCGGGTTGGTGCTGTCGGGGCCTTCGAAGGGGATCTTGTCGGTGGAGAAGAAGCCGGTAGTCATAGGATGTCCTTGATGGCGGGGTAGAGAGCGCGGAATTGCGCGTAGGAATCGTCATAGGCGCCCGCGAGATCGGCACGCGGCTCGATGGTGCGGGCAACGGCGGGGCGGGTCATGACCGCGGCCGGATCGGCCCCGGTATCGCCAACGATAGCGAGGCGAGCCGCACCGAGCGCGGCGCCGAAATCGCCCGCCTCGGGCAGGTCGACCGGCACACCGAGCAGCGTGGCGATCAATTCGACCCAATAATCGGAGCGCGAACCGCCGCCGATACCGAGCAGGCTCTTGAGCTCGGTGCCGGTCGCCTTCAGCGCTTCGTGGTTGTCCTTGAGCGCAAAGGCGACGCCTTCGATCACGGCCTGGGTCAGTTCCTTGTGACCGTCGCCGATCCCGATCCCGGCAAAAGCGCCGCGGATCCGGGCATCGTTGTGCGGCGTGCGTTCGCCCGAAAGGTAGGGCAGGAAGCGGATCGCGCCGGGACCGTCGATGCGGTTACCGAGAAGTGCGCTGAGTTCCGCCGGTTTAGAGCCTGTTTGTGCGGCCAGCCAATTGAGGCTGTCGGTGGCGGACAGGATTACGCCCATCTGGTACCAGGTGTCGGGCACCGAGTGGCAGAAGGTGTGGACCGCGGTTTCCGGGCTGGGGGCGAAGCCGGATTTGGCCGACAGCAGCACGCCCGACGTGCCGAGCGAGACAAATCCGTCGCCTTCGCCGAAACAGCCGACACCGCAGGCCGAGGCCGAGTTGTCGCCGCCACCGCCGACCAGCTTGACCGTCCCGGTCATGCCCCAGCGGCTGGCAAGCTCCGGTCGGAGGGTGCCCGAGACCTCGGAACCCTCGACGAGCCGGGGCATCTGGTCGGGCCGCATGCCGGATTTTTCGAGCAGCTCATCGGACCAGGCGCGCTTGCCCGTGTCCATCCAGGCGGTGCCGGCACTGTCGGACATATCGGAAACATGGTCGCCGGAGAGCCAGAGACGCAGGTAATCCTTCGGCAGCAGAACCATCGCCACCCGGTCGAACAGCTCCGGCTCATTGGCATGCACCCAGGCAAGTTTCGGCGCGGTGAAACCGGGGAAGACAATATTGCCGCTGATCTCGCGAAACGCCGGATCGGCATCCATCGCGGCAGCTTCCCTGGACGAGCGGGTATCGTTCCACAGGATCGCGGGGCGCAGCACCTGGTCGGCCTTGTCGAGCAGGGTCGCGCCGTGCATCTGGCCAGAAAACCCGATTGCCTTGAGCGCGGCGATCTCCGCGGGATGGCTTGCCTTCAACGCGTCGAGCGCACGTTCCGTCGCCGCGACCCAGTCGGCCGGATCCTGTTCGCTCCAGCCGGAATGCGGATGCGAGACCGGGTAGGCCTGGTCCGACGACGCGACGACTGTGCCGTCGGATTTCGCAAGAACAGCACGCAAGCCGGACGTGCCGAGATCGAGTCCGAGATACATTTTTCCTCCCGCGGTGAATTATTTCACTCGCCAAAAAATATTGAACCGAGTCCGCGGCCCTGTCAATCGCGAACAGGTGGTTTGCGCATCCTGCAGGCAACGTGCAGCAGAGCCGGGCGCCGACCTCTGCGCGGAGCTTTGGTGCAGAAGGTCCACGCCCGGCGGTCTGCGGGGGTGTTTGAAAAATGCAGATTTGGAAGGTTCCGCTCCTCTGTGTCACATCGCGACAGGAGCACGCGGTTACGGACCCTTGTAACCATCTCTAATACGGCTCGATTGGCGTCCAATCTCATCGATCTTCAAGTGCTGTTTCCGAATCCGTGCGAGTCCCGTTGAGTCGGAGCACCGTCTGCGGCGGGACCTGATTTTCGCCAGAGTTTCAACCGCATGTGTCTCTGACACGGGCTGATATGGCAGGATTTCGACCGGCCGGACCGCGATACACTGCCGCCGATCCGGTCAATGCCATTTGAATCCGGCGATTGGTCAGGCATCGGAAAATGTTCTGTCTGTGCTACTCCCGCGTGCAATGCGCCAGCGCCAGATTTGGCCGCCGTTAACCTCAGATTCACCATACTCATCGACCCTGTGCGCATGACACGCCGTGAGTCGAACTTTTCCGAAGCCGCGTTGCCGCTGTTCGCGGCCGCCCAGGCCAAGCCGGTGCAGGCAGACGTGGCGGGCGAACCTGCCTCGGCAGGGGCGAACCGTCGACAGCGACTTTCGGCGCAGGTCCGCGCCCAGGGCGCGCAGGCGGTCTCGGACGAAGACCTGCTGGAGCTCCTGTTGTTCCGCGCCTTGCCCGACCGCGATGCCACGCCGCTCGCCCGTGCGCTTCTCAACCGGTTCGGCGATTTCAACGGCGTGATCTCCGCGCCGGCGCCACGGCTTTTCGAACAACCCGGCGTCAGCGACACAGTTGTGTCGGAGCTCAAGATCGTCGAGGCCGCCGCCCAGCGCCTTGCCCGCGCCCGGGTGATCCACCGCAACGTGATTTCGTCCTGGGACGCGCTGCTTGACTATTGCCGCACCACCATGGCGCATCGCGACACCGAGCATTTCCGGGTGCTGTTCCTCGACCGCCAGAATGCGCTGATCGCCGACGAGGAGCAGGGGCGCGGCACGGTCAACCATGTGCCGGTCTATCCGCGCGAGGTGGCGAAACGAGCGCTGGAGCTCAATGCCTCGGCGCTGATCCTCGTCCACAATCACCCGTCGGGCGATCCGACGCCCTCGGACAGCGATATTGCCATGACCGGAAAGATCCGGGCCGCGGTGGAGGCGCTGGAGATCACCCTGCACGATCACCTGGTGATCGGACGCGGCCGCGAGGTCAGCTTTCGCGACGCGGGTCTTTTGCGGCCCTAATCAACCCAAACTTCGACCCGGCGGTTCACCTGACGCCCCCAGGGCGTATCATCGCAGGCCATCGGCAGGGCTTCGCCGAATCCCTCGGCGTCGAACCTCACCGTGTCGATGTCGAGGGCGCCCGTCCAGGCCCGGACCGCCGCGCGGGCGGTATCTGCCCGGCGCTGGGACAGTGTCAGATTGGCTGACGCCGCGCCCGACCCGTCACTGAACCCGGCAAACGACAACGACCGACCGTCGAAATCGCCCTCGGCGAGCGCCGCAGCCAGCGTGGCGACGCTGGCGCGGGACGGTGCATCGAGCTCTGTGGTGCCGTCCTCGAAGCGGAAGGTGATCGACAGACGCTGCTTGCCCGAGACATGCGAAACCAGGCGTTGCAGATCGCCGAGTGCAACTTCGGGACCGGCAGCGCGGATCGCATAGGCGAGGCGGTCGCCCTGCATGGCCAGCGGGGTCTCGGTGAATCTCTGGTCGATGAACCCGGCCCCGCGAACGACCGCCTGCGCCTCGGGTGCGCGCAGGTAAACGAGCATCTCGCGCGCCACTTTCGGCAGACGCCGACCCGGCAAGTAAAGATAGAGCGGCAGCGTAAGCGGGTAGTCCCCCGCCGCGATCGTCACCGCTTCGGCGACGGAGGTGAGGCCGCAGGTTCCGGTCAGCGGAAGCGCCCGCCCGTCACCGATTTGAGACAAGGTGGTGACGCCGATCGCGTTCGGATCACGTGCCACGGCCTCCGCCAATGTCGCAACGTCGGGATGTACAATGATAGCTGGCGCCAGTGTCTTGCCGCTGCCTTGCACCACCCATTTGGAAAAGATCGCCCCGATTCCGGCATCGGGATCGGTCAGGTGCAGGGTGATCGGCTCGTCTTCTCCGCCGAGTGACGACCAGGTTTCGAACTCGCCGGCGAAGATCGCGGCCAATTCGGTAAGCCCGAAGCGCTCGACCGGGTTGGACGGGTGCACGACCGGCACCAGGGCATCGCGTGCCAGGACACGGTACTGCCGCGGACTGGTAAGGTCGCCGCGCCCGGCATCGGTCGCGATGAGCCGCTCATTCGCGGCGATTTCCCGCAGCGCGAGCGCAAAGTCGGCCTGGTCGGTGATGAGATCGACAATACCGTCTTCGGTGGTCGAATTGCGCAGGGTGATCTCGGCGACCGCACTGGCGCTTGCCGGATCGGTAAGGCGAAACAGACGCTCGCCGGATTCGGTCTCGATCTCGGTCAGGTTGTAACCCGCCGCCCGGGCGAAGCCCTCGATCAGGGTCGGCATCAGGGCCCGGGCGATTTCCCCTGCCCCGGCCAGCGTGAACCGCGACATCGGGGCGCCGGGAGGCGGACAGGCCCGACCGGCGCAGGTAATCCGGGCGCCGTCGAGGGTAAGCACGCCATGGGCGGTATCGATCCGGTAGAAATCGCCGTCGTATCCGAGCAGCGATCCGCTGAGCTCGATCGCGCCATCATACGACGTGAGGGTCACGTCATCGGCCAGGACCGGCGCGAAAGAGCCTGCATTAGAGACAAAAAGTGCGGCGAAGATCGCCGCACGCAAAGGCTTCATGTCGATCCTCGGATCTGGCGCGTTACTTGCGCGCGATCTTCAGCGCCACGGGCAGGTTTTTCAACACCAGAAATTCGCCCACGGCGTCACAGCCGGGAACCGTCATCGTCAGGGGCTCGACAAGCGGTTCCTTGCCGGTCCCGCTGCGCAGGATCCAACCCTCGATCTTGCTGCCGCAGGTGTTCTCCATGACCTGCGCTTCGATCGAAACCTCGGGTTCCGACCCGGCCTCGCTCAAAGCCGCCGGGTAGGTGTAGACATCGGCGGCAAAGCCATTGGCGGTGCTGCCGAGCATGGTCATGAACCCGCCGGTTCCGGCGACGGCAGCTTCACGCGCACCGGGCGTGTCGGCCCAGAGATGGCCTTTGTCATCGTAATCCGCACCGCCTTCGAACGCGTGGAGCTGCAGGCCGGTGGCCCCCTGCCAGATCACGGCGATTCGGTCGAAAGCCTCGATATCCGGCACCGTGACCTCGATGTTTCTGTCGGATCCATCAGGGAACCCGAGCGACACCCTGGCTGTCCCGGTCATCGCCGGGACCTCAACGGTGAGCGAACCGTCGGGGCCGAGCTGTTCGCTGAACTTCAATCCTGCGTGGTTGAAGGCGACCTGTTCACCGGAATTGCACGGGGCAGTGACGTCGATCTGCAGGATCGCGCCCGGTCGGGCGGTGCCGGTGACATCGACGTCGCAGCCGGCCATCTCGGGCGTGGCCGGCGCAATGGTCTCCGGCGACGGCATTTCGACGGTGTCGGTCGCCGAGGCGAAAACGCTTTCGTCGGCGCGTTCGGGCGCGGGCTCGGTGATGGTGAGCAGTGGATCGGAGGCGGCCCTTGTCACCTCTTCCACGCGAGGTCCGGCCTCGGGAGCAGCCTCGGGCATTGGCGCGGGATCGACGGCGGCCGTGACAGTGACGGGCTCGTCGAGGCGCGAAGGCCGCGGCGCCGGGCGTATCGAGGCGATCGGTGCGGCAACGACGATTTCGGGCGCGGCCTGTTCAACGATCTCGCGCGCCGGTGCTTCCGGCGTTTCGAGCGTTGCAGCGGCAACAGCCTCGCCCGTCGGCGCGGTCGCCGGATCCTTCGGTGCGGGCAGGATTTCGGGGGCCGCCACGCTGGGAACGGAGGCGCTCATGACCTCGGGATTACGGGACCCGCCAGAGGTCTGCTGCATGAAGTGCCCGGCGGCACCGGCGACCAAAAGCGCTACTGCAGCCGTGTAGACCCGCTTGCGGTCAACACCTGAGGTTTTTTCCTTCAGATCGGCGCGCATGGCGATCTCCCAAAGATTCCGTCGGGGTGCAGTCTTCCGCAGCAATACGCCGACGAAATGGACAGAAGGTGGCCATTTCCAGTTTTGTTTCCCGAATGAAGCAGTGCCATTGGATATCTATATGCCTGTTTTCTCGGATGTTTCTTTGATGAACACCCTTTCTGCGTCGATTTTTCGGCATCCCGCGGCCATCAGATTCGGCAGCGAGACCCCCTGTCTTTGCCGCGGCTCAGAATGAGCCGTGGCAGTGTTTGAATTTCTTGCCGGACCCGCAGGGACAGGGATCGTTGCGCCCCGGATTGCCCCAGGTCTGGGGATCGTTTTCGTCGAATCCGGCCTGGGCCACACCCTTGGGCAGCTCGGCGCCTTCGCCGAGGATCTGCGCCGCGGCCTTTTTCTGCGCTTCCGCCATCGCCTGTTGCTGGGCGAGCATCTGGCTCATCATCTGTTCCTGCTCCTCGGCGGTCATCGGTCGGACCTGGCCGAGCTTCTGAGTGACCTCGGAGCGCAGCGAGTCGATCATGCTCTCGAACAGCTGGAAGCTTTCGGTCTTGTATTCGTTGAGCGGGTCGCGCTGGGCATAGCCGCGGAAGCCGACGACCGAACGCAGGTGTTCGAGCGTCAGCAGATGCTCGCGCCATTTCGCGTCGATCGACTGCAGCAGGATCTGCTTTTCGATCGAATGCATCGTCTCGGCGCCGAAGGCTTCGGTCTTTTCCGCCATCTGCTTGTCGGTGGCCTCGTAGAGACGCTCGCGGATATGCTCGTCGTCCACGCCCTCTTCCTTGGCCCATTCGATGATCGGCACGTCAATGTTGAGCTGCTCGATGATCGCGGCGTAGAGCCCCTGGGTATCCCATTGTTCGGCATAGCTGCGGGGCGGCATGTATTGCGCAACCAGCTCGTCGATCACCGTGTGGCGCATGTCTTCGGTGACATCCGACAGGTCTTCGTCTTCCATGTATTCGCGGCGCTGG
>JAGRMP010000487.1:0-2769 GCA_020441225.1 Maritimibacter sp.
GCGGCGGGCGACGAAGCGGCGCTGACCGCGATGGCAGAAGCCTCGGGCACCGACCTCGACGGCTACAAGGCACAGCTCGCCTCGACCCAGATGTTCTACGACCCGGCCGAAGCCGTCACCTTTACCCAGAGCCCGGAACTGCCCACGACCATGGTCAATGTCGCCGAGTTCCTGTTCGACAAGGGCATCCTCGGCGAGGGCGCGCCGTCGCCCGATTTCGTCGGCGTGGCCTATCCCGACGGCTCGGTGACCGGAGACGAGAACAACGTCAAGTTCCGCTACGACACCACCTATATGCAGATGGCCGCCGACGGCGCGCTCTGAGAAAGGTCAGGCCCGGGGGCACGCGCGCCCGGGCCGCAAGCGCCCATGCGTCTCATCAACCATATCCCCTCGCGCCCGACCGCGGTGCTGCTCGCCGCCCTGCCCTTTGCGCTGGTCCTCGTGGCCTACGCAATCGGCTCGCACCTCAGGCTTGCAGAGAACCCGTCCGACAAGCTCCTGCCCTCGCTCGGCACCATCGGCGACACCGCGGTGCGGCTGTTCACCGAGGGCGACAGGCGCTCGGGCCGGATCCTCTTGTGGCACGACACCCGCGCCTCGCTCACCCGCCTCCTCGGCGGCGTCGGCATCGCCGCGGCGATCTCGCTCAGCCTGGGGATGCTGATCGGCCTCATCCCCTATGCGCGACGGATGTTCTCTGGCTTCGTCGCGGTGCTCTCGATGGTGCCGCCCCTGGCGCTCCTGCCGATCCTGTTCATCGTCTTCGGCCTCGGCGAGACCTCCAAGGTGGTGCTGATCGTGATCGGCATCACGCCCTTCATGACCCGCGATCTCGCCCAGCGGGTGCTGGATCTGCCGCATGAGGAGATCGTCAAGGCGCAGACGCTGGGCGCCTCGTCCTGGGTCATCGCCGCCCGCGTCGCGCTGCCGCAGATCCTGCCGCGCCTGATCGCCAATATCCGGCTCTCGCTGGGCTCGGCCTGGCTGTTCCTGATCGCCGCCGAGGCGGTGGCCTCCGACGTTGGCCTCGGCTACCGGATCTTCCTTGTGCGCCGCTACCTCGCGATGGATGTGATCCTGACCTACGTGATCTGGATCACCGCTTTGGCCTTCCTGATCGACTGGGCCCTGCGGGTGCTGTCGCGCCGCGCCTTCCCCTGGATGGAGGCCGGGCTATGAGCTTCGTGACCGTCCGCGACGTCTGGCAAAGCTACGGCGACCGCTCGATCCTGGAACGGATCAACCTCGACGTAGCCGAGGGCGAATTCATCTCGCTGGTGGGCGCGTCGGGCGCGGGCAAATCCACCTTCCTGCGCATGCTGCTCGCCGAAGAGCGCCCGAAGCGCGGCGAGATCACCATCGACGGCGGCGCGCCTGCCGTCGAGCCGGGGCTGGAACGCGGCGTCGTCTTTCAGCGCTATTCGGTGTTTCCGCACATGACCGTGCGCGAGAACATCGTCGCCGGCGAGAGCTTCCGCACCCGCTCGGGGAAACTGCGGGGCGCGGCCCGTCGCGCGGCGTTGGAGCGGGCCGACGCGATGCTTGCCCGGATCGGCCTCAACCACGTGGCCGGACAGTACCCGGCGAGCCTGTCGGGCGGCATGCAGCAGCGCCTCGCCATCGGCCAGGCGATGACGGCAAAGCCCCGGGTGCTCCTGCTCGACGAGCCTTTCGGCGCGCTCGATCCCGGCACGCGGGTGCAGATGCACGAGTTTCTCATGGAGCTGCGCGACGAGACCAACATGACCGTCTTCATGGTCACCCACGACCTCGAAGAGGGCTTCAAGCTCGGCGACCGGGTGCTGGTCTTTGACAAGCCGCGGTGGGACCCGCACGATCCGGGGGCGTATGGAGCCACCATCACCTACGATTTCGACGCCCGCGACCGCGGCATCCCGTTCCAGAACATCCTCGACAAGTACCCTTCGCTGAAACCGGCCGAGGCGTAACCAGACCGCCGCGCGCGCCCGCCCGGGCCCCGCGCGCCAAGCGACACCAAGGCCCGGGGATGTGCGCCGAGACAGGCGCAGGACGACAGGAGGAAGCTGATGTTTTCCGACCAGAAGCGAACCCGTTCGCATCACCCGGGCGACCTCGCCCGCGCCCACGCCGCGCGCGCGCGGCGCGCCCACCACCCCGACCTGACCCGGCTGCAGGGCTGGAAGAGCATGAAGGCCGAGGCCGATCTGCCCGAGAGCCGCGCCGACGAAGAGCGCCGCTGGGCGCTGCGCATGGGGCTCACCGGCGCGGACAGCATCGAGGACAAGTCGATCCCCACCTTCGCGCGCGGCGAGCTGCCGCATTACGCCGGGATCAACACGTTTCTGAAGGCGCCCTATGCCGAGGACGTGACCGAGGTGGGCGATTACGACGCCACCGTGCTCGGCATCCCCTTCGACGGCGGCACCACCTACCGCCCGGGCACCCGCTTCGGCCCGCAGGGGCTGCGCAAGATCTCGGCGCTTTACACGCCCTACAATTACGAACTGGCCGTGGATCTGCGCGAACAGATGACGCTGTGCGACGCGGGCGATGTCTTCACCATCCCCGCCAATATCGAAAAGTCGTTCGACCAGATCACCCGGGCGGTTTCGCACGTGGCCTCCTCCGGCAGTTTCCCGATCATGATCGGCGGCGACCATTCCATCGGCTTCCCCTGCGTACGCGGGATCGCCGAGGTGACGTCGAAGAAGATCGGCATCGTCCATTTCGACCGCCACGCCGATATCCAGGAAAAAGACCTCGACGAGCGGATGCACACGACGC
>JAGRMP010000487.1:2854-5403 GCA_020441225.1 Maritimibacter sp.
GGCGGCTGGCAGGTGCCGCGCGAGGCGGTGAAGGTGGCGCGCGAGCGCGAGACCAACATCATAACCATGTCCGACGTCGAGCGCATGGGCATCGACAAGACCGCCGAGATGGCGCTGGAGATGGCCTGGGACGGGGTCGACATGGTCTACATGTCCTTCGACATCGACTCGATCGACTGCGGTTTCGTGCCCGGCACCGGCTGGCCCGAACCGGGCGGGTTCCTGCCCCGCGAGGCGCTGGCGCTGGCCTCCAAGGTGGCCGCCGAAGGGCTCTGCGGGATGGAGCTGGTCGAAGTCTCGCCGCCTTACGACACCTCCGACATCACCGCGCTGATGGGAACGCGAGTGATCGTCGACGTGCTGGGTTCGATGGTCGCGACGGGCAAGCTCGGCGCGCATAGACAGCACATCGACAAGCCGGTGAAATTCCCGCACGGCGAATTTACCGGCAAGAGGTGGTCCAATGCCACATGATCACCCGCACCATACGCATGGGCATGGTCACCGTCACGGCCATGACCATACGCATTCGCACGGTCACACCCATGGCCCCGGCCACAACCACGCTCATGGCGACCATCTGCACAGCCATATGCATGACGAGGACGACGCTGCCGATCTGCAGGTCCTGACCGCGCAGTTCATCGACGGTTTCGTCCAGGCGGCCGACAAGGCGAGCTATCTCAAGCTCGCGGGCGTGCCCTTCGAGCGGCCCGGCCAAGGCGGCGCCAAGGCGCTGAAACTCGTGGACGTCGAGCTCAAGACCGAGTGGCAGGTGGGCACCGCTTCGCCCTCCTTCGGTTCGCGAGAGCTGAGCTACCTGCCCTTCCCGGGCGAAATGGTGCGCGAACGCACCAACATGGCGCTGGTCTACGTCTCGATGGACGAAAAACTCAGCCTCGACATCCGCAGCTTCCTCGCACAACGCAAAACGGAGATCGACCAATGACGAAAGCCCTGACCGCACTCCTTGCCGCCGCCGTTGCCAGCCCCGCGCTTGCGCATGCCGACAGCAGCGCGCATCTGCACGGAACCGACGGGGCCGTATGGTTGGCGCTCGCCGTCGCCGGCGGGATCGCCTCGCTGTTCCTGTTCCGGAACTGAACCGGCGCACACCCGCTCAGGCCGCGGGAACCTGCTGGGTGATGCAATGGATATTGCCGCCGCCCAGCAGGATCTCGCGGGCCGGGACGCCGACGATCTCGTAGCCCGGGAAGGCCGCGGCCAGAACCTCACGCGCCGCATCGTCGCGGGCCGGGTCGAGCAGCGGCAGGACGATCCGCCCGTTGGTGACGAGGAAATTGGCGTAGGACCCGGCGAGCCGCTGGCCCGCCGCCCGGTTCATCCCGTCCGAGGCCAGGATCCCCGCCGCCTCGTCCGCGGTCATGTAGAGCGGTCCCGGCAGGGGGATCTTGTGAACCATGAGCCGCCGCCCCTTGGCGTCGGTCGCGGCGGTCAGAACCTCGAACGCCCGCCGGCAAGCCTCGTGTTGAAGGTCGTCGGCATCGTCGGTCCAGGACAGCACAACCTCGCCCGGCCGCACCACGTGCATGAGGTTGTCGACATGGCCGTTGGTCTCGTCGCCCACCAGCCCCTGCGGCAGCCAGATGACCTTTTTGACCCCCAGGTACGCCTTCAGTATCTCTTCGATCTCGTCCTTGGTGCGCGACGGGTTGCGAGAGGGATGCAGCAGGCATTCCTCGGTGGTGAACACCGTGCCGTCGCCGTCGGTATGGATCGCCCCGCCCTCGAGCACGATCCCGGGCCGGTAGCTGTCGGCGCGCAGCATCTCGCAGATCTTGCCCGCGGCCGTGTTGTCGCGGTCCCAGGAGGGATAGAGCCCGTCGACCTCGCCGCCCCAGGCGTTGAACTCCCACTGGATGCCGCGCCGCCCGCCGCGACCGTCCACCACGAAGGTCGGGCCGATGTCGCGCATCCAGCTGTCGTCGGTCGACATCTCGACCACCCGCACCGCGTCGGCAAGCTTCGACCGTGCGGTGGCGTATTGTCCGGCGGACACCGCCATCGTCACCGGGGTGACCCCCACGATCGCCTCGGCCACCGCGGCGAAACAGGCCTGCGCCGGACGCGCGCCGTCGCGCCAGTTGTCCGGCCGCTCGGGCCAGGCCATCCAGACCTCGTCCTGCGGACTGTGTTCGCCCGGCATTCGGAAACCGTCGGCGGCGGGTTTGGTATCGTGTACTTTGGCCATGGGTCTCGTCGGGTCTTATCGGAGCGGGCAGGGATCGACGGTGCGCCGGGGCGGCGGGCATGTCAATCCACGGGCCCGTGCCGCGCCGACAAACGTGCCGGGGCCGAAGCCCCGGCGCCGCGCTAGTTGGTGATGATCTCCGGCCCCATGAGCAGGGTCGGCAGCCAGGTCGAGATGATCGGCACGTAGGTGACCAGGATCAGGAAGACGAAGAGCACCGCGAGGAAAGGCAGCGCCGCCCTGACCACCCGCATCATCGGCATGCCGGCGACGCCCGAGGTGACGAAGAGGTTGAGGCCCACCGGCGGGGTAATCATCCCGATCTCCATGTTGACCA
>JAGRMP010000055.1 GCA_020441225.1 Maritimibacter sp.
CGGCTTGAGGATGATGTCGCCATGCTTGTGCTTGAATTCTTTCAGCGTCGCGAGATCGCGCGCGATCATCGTCGGCGGGGTCAGGTCGGGGAATTGCAGCACCAGCAGTTTTTCGGGGTAGTTGCGCACCCAGAACGGGTCGTTCACCACCAGCGTGCCGGGCTGGACCATGTCGAGCAGGTGCGTCGTGGTGATGTAGCCCATGTCGAAGGGCGGGTCCTGGCGCAGCCAGACCACGTCCCAGTCGGCAAGATCGATGTCCTGTTCTGCGCCGAGGGTGTAGTGATTGCCCTTTTCGCGGCGCACCTCGACCGGCCAGCCGCGCGCCATCACCCGGCCTTCGCGATAGGAGAGCTGGTCGGGCGTGTAATAGAACAGCGCGTGGCCGCGGGCCTGCGCCTCTTCCATGATGCGAAACGAGCTGTCGGCGTCGATGTTGATCGGACCGATCGGGTCCATCTGGACAGCGACCTTGAGCGACATGGAAAGACCTCCGGATTGGGTTTTCCCCTAAATGACCCTTCCGCCGGGGCGTGGCAATGGCCGAGCCGCGCAGAGCCCCGGAACGGACGCGCGCGGGCCGGGCCAGGCGCGGAAATCGACGGTTTCCGTTTCGATGTCGGCACGGACCGCGCCGCCGGTCGCGACGCCGCGCACAAGTGAGGAGGTTTCAGGCCCAGAAGTTCTCGTGGAACTGCATCTGCCCCGTGCCATCGACCAGGGCGACATCGAACCGCAGTTCGGTGAGCGGCCCGTGCGGCTGGGTGGCGGCGAACTCTTCTGCCGTGGCATGGATGCGGGCGAGTTGCGCGGGGCCGAGATGGGCCAGCGCGCGCTCGAAATCGGGGGCCTGTTTCACCTCGACCACGATCAGGCCTTCGCCGTCCTCGAACACGAGGTCCAGCTCGCCGCGCGATCCGCGCCAGCAGCGCGCGACCAGCCTATGACCGCGCCGTTCGTAGTCCCGCGCCACCGCGTCCTCCGCCGCATGACCCGCGAAGTGGGACATCGTGCCCCTGGATTGTCCCGCAGACCGGCCCGTCATCCGTCCTTCTCCATCTCCAGCGCGGCCTGGTAGACCTTGCGCCGCTTGAGCCCGTAGGCCTCTGCCACCGTGGCCGCGGCATCCTTGAGGCTCATGGTTTCGAGCGCGCGCCTCAGCGCGGCTTCCATGGTTTCCTCGGCCACCTGCGTGCGGCCGCGGTCGACCAGCACCACCACTTCGCCCTTGAGCGTGTGGCCCTCCAGCCCGGCGAGGAGTTCGGCGAGCGTGCCGCGCCGGACCTCTTCGAACTTCTTGGTCAGCTCGCGGGCGATGGCGGCGGGACGGTCGCCGCCCGCGGTCTGGATCAGATCGGTCAACAAGGCCTCGACGCGCCTCGGGCTTTCGTAGATCACCAGCGTGGCGGGGGTGCCGACCAGCTCTTCGAGCCAGGCCAGCCGCGCGGCACGGGCGGTGGGGGCGAAGCCTGCGAACAGGAACCGGTCCGAGGGCAGGCCGGCGAGGCTGAGGGCCGCGAGGACCGCCGACGCGCCCGGCGCGGCGGTGACGTGGCCACCCGCCGCGGCGACCTCGCGGGCAAGCGCATAGCCCGGGTCCGAGACCAGCGGCGTGCCGGCCTCGCTCGCGTAGGCCACGGATTTGCCCGCGCCGATCAGCTTCACGATTCCGGCGCGCCCGGTCTCGCCGGAATGGTCGTGATAGGCGATGAGCGGACGTTCGCCGAGCGCGACCCCGTGGATCTCCAGGAGTTTGCGCAGGGTGCGGGTGTCTTCGGCGGCGAGCACATCGGCGCCCGCGAGAATGTCCAGCGCTCGCAGGGTGATGTCGCGGGCATTGCCGATCGGTGTGGCGACGAGATAGAGACCGGCCCGCAAAGCTGTGGGCGAAGTGGGGCGCGCGGGTTTCAAGGCTGGACCTGACTTGGTAAGCGTTTATGATTGGCGGCGCCGGGCGCCACCCCGGCGGGGCGTATTGGCGAAGAAGGATATCTGACATGTTCGCGTTTTTGTGCGGTGCCCGCAAGTTCCCGGGCGCGATCTTCGCGGTGCTTTCGCTGGTGTGGCTGACGGCCTGCGGCGGCGGTTTCGGTGGGGTCGGCGGCGGCGGGCCGTCGATCGACACGTCGAAGCCGGTGCCGGTGGCGCTGCTGGTGCCCGCGGGCGGCGGCAACGCGGCCGACGACGCGCTGGCCCAGTCGCTCGAAAATGCCGCGCGGCTGGCGATGTCGGAGCTGCAGGGCGTGACCATCGACCTCAAGGTCTACCCGACCGCCGGCAACCCCAACCAGACGATCACCGCGACCAACCAGGCGGTGACCGAGGGCGCCAAGATCATTCTCGGTCCGGTCTACGCACCCAACGCGGCGGCTGCGGGCGCGGCGGCGCGGGGGCTGAACGTGCTGTCGTTCTCCAACAACCCCTCGGTCGCCGGCGGCAATGTTTTCGTGCTCGGCAACAGCTTCCAGAACACGGCCGGCCGGCTGGTGCGCTTTGCCGCGAGCCAGGGCAGGGGCAACATCCTGGTGGTGAACGGCCAGAACCCGGCCGAAACCCTCGGCCGCGACGCGGTGCTGCGCGCCATCGCCACGACACCGGGCGCCACCCAGGCCGGGGTGACCAGTTTCGAAGTGTCGCAGACCGGGGTCATCAACGCGGTGCCCGAGATCACCAAGGCGGCGCGCTCGTCCGGGGCGACCTCGGTCTTCCTGACCTCCGGTACCGACGGCGCGATCCCGTTCCTCGCCCAGCTCCTGCCGGAAAACGGCCTCGGGCCCAGCCAGATCCAGTATATCGGCCTGCAGCGCTGGGACGTGCCGGCCTCGGCCCGGACGCTCCCGGGGCTCCAGAACGGCTGGTTCGCGATGCCCGACCCGGGGCTGCAGGACCAGTTCCAGCAGCGCTATCTCGCCGCCTATGGCGAGAGCCCGCATGCGATCGCGGGGCTGGCCTATGACGGGATCGCCGCCATCGGCGCGCTGGTCAAGGCGGGCAAGGCCGACGCGCTCACCGGCGCGGCGCTGACCCAGGCCCAGGGCTTCGTCGGCGTCAACGGCGTGTTCCGGCTGCTTCCGAACGGCACCACCGAGCGCGGTCTCGCCATTGCCCAGATCCGCAACAAGGAGATCGCCGTGATCGATCCCGCGCCGAGAAGCTTTGCCGGTGCCGGATACTGACCTCGCCGCGCGGCGGTTCGATGCCGATCTCGACGGGCTGATCTGCCCGGCCGCGGAGATTTTCGATGCCGAGGACGTCGCCCGCCAGCTTGCCGCCGGTGCCGAGGCCGCGGGCGGCGACGCGGGCGCGATCCGGGCCCAGACCGTCAAGGTGCTGCGCGTCGCGATGGAGAACGGCCGGTCCGCGATCCAGGCGGCGTTCGAGGCCCACCCCTTCGACGCGCATCCGACCGTGCACGCCTATGCCTGGCTGACCGATGCCGTGGTGCGCGCGGTCCACGACGTGGCGACGCGCTACCTGCACCCGCAGTCCAACCCGACCAAGAGCGAACATCTCGCCGTGCTCGCGGTCGGCGGTTACGGCCGGTTCGAGATGGCGCCCTATTCCGACGTCGATCTGCTGTTCCTCTCGCCCTACAAGCTCACCGGCTGGGCCGAGAGCGTGATCGAGAGCATGCTCTACATGCTGTGGGATCTGCGGCTCAAGGTCGGCCATGCCTCGCGCACGGTGAAGGATTGCCTGCGGCTGGGGAAGGAAGACCTGACGATCCGCACCGCGCTGCTCGAAACCCGGGCGATCTGCGGCGACCGCCAGCTCGCCCGCGATCTCGACGACGCGCTGTGGAAGGGCCTGTTCAAGGGCACCGAGGCCGAGTTCATCGAGGGCAAGCTCAACGAACGCGAAAGCCGTCACATCAAGCAGGGTGGCCAGCGCTACGTGGTCGAGCCCAACGTCAAGGAAGGCAAGGGCGGCCTGCGCGATCTGCAGACGCTGTTCTGGGTCGCGAAATACACCCACCGGGTCGAAAGGATCAGCGCGCTGGTCGATCTCGGGGTGTTCACGCCGGAGGAATACGACACCTTCCGCAAGGCCGACGAGTTTCTCTGGGCGGTGCGCAGCCATCTGCACCTCGCCACCGGCCGGGCGATGGATCAGCTCACCTTCGATCTGCAGGTCGAGGTCGCCGAACGGATGGGCTACAAGGACCACGCCGGGCGCCGCGCGGTCGAGCATTTCATGCAGGAGTTCTTCCGCCACGCAACCCAGGTCGGCGAGCTCACCCGGATCCTGCTCACCGCGCTCGAAAGCCAGCATCTCAAGCGCGTGCCGCTCCTGCAGGGGCTGCTCAAGCGCCGCAAGAAGGTGCGCGCGCCCTTCGTGGTCAACCAGGGACGGCTGTCGTTCTCGACCGAGGAGAGCTTCCTCGCCGACAAGCTCAACATGCTCCGGCTGTTCGAGGAGGGGCTGCGCACCGGGCTCCTGCTGCACCCCGACGCGATGCGGCTTGTCGCCGCCAATCTCGACCGGATCGACGACGAGGTCCGCAGCGACAAAGAGGCCGCGCGGATCTTTCTCGACATGCTGATCCGGCACGGCAACCCCGAGCGCGCGCTGCGCCGGATGAACGAGCTTGGCGTCCTTGCCGCCTTCATCCCGGAACTCGAACCGATCGTCGCGATGATGCAGTTCAACATGTATCACGCCTACACGGTCGACGAGCATACCATCCAGTGCATCAAGGCGCTGGCCGAGATCGAACGCGGCGAGCGGGTCAGCGACCTGCCGACCTCGACCCGGATCATCAAGGAGGGGATCAACCGCAAGGTGCTCTACCTTGCCGTCCTGTGCCACGACATCGGCAAGGGGCGCGACGAGGACCACTCGATCCTCGGGGCCAAGCTCGCTCGGCCGATCTGCACCCGGCTCGGGCTGTCGAAGGACGATGTGGCCACGGTGGAATGGCTGGTGCGCAACCACCTCATCATGTCGGACGTGGCGCAGAAACGCGATCTGTCGGACCCGCGCACGGTGAACGGTTTCGCCAAGGCGGTGGGCACCAAGAAACGGCTCGATCTGCTCCTGGTGCTGACCGTCTGCGACATCCGCGGCGTCGGGCCCAACACCTGGAACAACTGGAAAGCGACGCTGCTCCGCGACCTCTACCGCCAGACGCGGCTGGCGCTCGAAGACGGGATCGAGGCGTTGTCGACCGGCGCCCGGGCGACCGAAGCGAAGAAGGCGCTGCGCGCGGCGCTCGCGGATTGGGACAAGAAGGACCTGCGCACCGAGACCGCGCGCCATTACGACCCCTATTGGCAGGGGCTCTGGACCTCGGACCATGTCATCTTTGCCGAATTGCTCAAGGGCATCAGCGAAGACGAGATCCGGATCAAGCTCACCGCCGACACCGACCGCGACGCCACCCGCGCCTCGTTTGCGCTCGCCGACCACCCGGGCATCTTCTCGC
>JAGRMP010000488.1 GCA_020441225.1 Maritimibacter sp.
ATCGTCGAGCCGCAAGCCGCGTTCCGCGACATGGATGATTTCACCGCCGGCGAGCTGATCGGGTTCAGCCCGAAGCTGCGCGCGGCGCTGAACCGGCAATATGACTTCGTCCATCCCGAAAATCCGGCGATCTCCGGCCTGTCGCACATCCTGTGGACCGGCGCGGCCCAGCACCCTGAGGCCACCGCCCGCAACGCGGTGTTCTACGGCGACAAAGCCATCGACCGCTCACCCTGCGGTACCGGCACCTCGGCGCGGATGGCGCATTGGGCGGCCAAGGGACGGCTCAACGTCGGCGACGAGTTCATCCACGAAAGCATCATCGGCAGCCTGTTCAAGGGCCGGGTCGAAGCGGCGACGAAAGTCGGCGACCGCGACGCGATCATTCCCTCGGTCGGCGGCTGGGCCCGCCAGACCGGCATCAACACCATCTTCATCGACGACCGTGATCCCTATGCCCACGGCTTCGTTGTCACCTGACCAACCGAAATGACCAAATGACCCTGACAGCCTATACCAACGCCCGCCTCCCGGATCTCGACGCCGGACAGCTCACCGCTCCGACGACGGTGGTGACCGAAGGCGACCGGATCGTTTCGGTCGGTACCCCGGCGCCCGCCGGCGCCGAGACCGTCGATCTCGGCGGCAAGACCCTGATGCCGGGGCTGATCGACGCCCATTTCCATGTCGTGGCCCATTCGCTCGACCTGTGGGACAACGCGATCGCGCCGGACTCGCTCGCGGCGTTCCGGGCGGCCTCGGTGATGACGGAACTGCTCGACAAGGGGTTCACCACGGTTCGCGACCTGGGCGGGGCCGACATCGGCCTCGTGCGCGCGGTCGAGGACGGCTATATCGACGGCCCGAACCTGGTGCTCTGCGGCAAGGGACTGTCGATGACCGGCGGCCACACCGATCTGCGCGCCCGCACCGACATTCGCCCCGACGCGCTTGGCTGGCGGCTCGGCAATATGGGCGTGCTGGTCGACGGGGTCGACAATGTGCGCCTCGCCTGTCGCAAGATGCTCAAGGAAGGCGCGACCTTCATCAAGGTCATGGCGAATGGCGGGGTCGCCTCTCCGAACGACCCGATTGACGCGCTCCAGTATTCCGACGCCGAGATCCTCGCGATGGTCGAGGAAGCCCGGAACGCAAACAGCTACGTGTCCGCCCACGTCTACCACGACGCCGCAATCCGCCGGTGCGTCGAGCTCGGCGTCCACTCGCTCGAACATTGCAACCTGATCACCGCCGAAACCGCGAAACTGGCCGCCGACAAAGGCTGTATCGCCGTGCCGACGCTGGTGGCCTACGAGGGGCTGAAGTTGGAGGGCCGCGAACTCGGCCTTGCCGAAGCCTCCATCGCCAAGATTGATGTGGTGCGCGACGCCGGCCTCGAAAGCCTCGCGATCATGCGCGACGCCGGCCTGCCGATGGCCTTCGGCACCGATCTGCTGGGCCAGCTGCGCAAATTCGGCGGGATGGAATTCGAGCTGCTCGCCAAGGTTCTGACCCCGGCCGAGATCATCGACAGCGCCACCCGGATCGGCGCCCGGTTGTGCAAGCTCGACGGCGAGATCGGCATCATCGCCCCGGGCGCGCGGGCCGACCTGATCGTGGTCGACGGCGATCCGTTCGCCGATGTGACGATCCTCGGTCGTCCCGAAGACTACCTGATCGCCGTCATCAAATCGGGTCGGGTCGCGCGCGGCACCCTCACCGCGCAAGAGGTGCACGCATGAGCCCGCAGCCCTACGACATGACCCGGGTGGCCGGCTACCTGGCCGCCCCCGAGAGCGCCATCGCCCTGTTCGACTACCTGATCGACGGTCTGCGCCGCGACGTCGGCTCTGGGCTGACCACCGCCTCGGTCTACGACTTCGACGCGATGCGCTCGCGACGGGTGTATTCGGACAATCTCGACGCCTATCCCACCGGGAATTTCAAGCGGCTCGACCGGAACCGCTACTACGCCCGGGTGATCGAGAAAGCTCAGCCGTTCTCCTCGACGACGATAGAGGAAATCGCCGATGTCTTCTTCGACTGGGAGAAGATCCAGGGGCTCGGCTTCGAAAGTAACCTGAACCTCCCCGCCGTCGCCAATGGCCGCGTCATCGGCACGGTCAACCTGTTGAACGTCGGCGGGCATTTCACGGCCGACAAGGTCGCCGCTGCCCTGGCGTGGCAACCCATCGCAACATTGTGCTTCCTGCTGCTGATGCAGGGAGACCCCGAAAACGACAGTTTCATGGACCCGGCGCTCACCTCCCGCGGCCCGGTCATGGAAGGCGCATAAGAGGCAAAGTTCCCGTCGCCACTCACCCACGTTTCACCTGTCCAACTAGGAGACTTGACGATGAAAACGACCCTCAAACTCGCGGCGCTGGCCGCCACGCTTGCGCCGCTGGCCGCGCAGGCCCAGGACATCAACATCGCCTACCTCGCCTCGTCGAGCCAGAACGGGTTCAACCAGGCGATCTACGAAGGCATCCAGAAAGCCGCGGCCGAACACGGCAACGTCGACGTGGAAATC
>JAGRMP010000489.1 GCA_020441225.1 Maritimibacter sp.
GCGGCATAGTCGGAACGTTTGATCGTGGCGGGCATGTCGTCTCCTAGTCCATCCAGAGATCGCGGGCCTTGTGCCAATCCGCGATGGTTTCTTCCGGGAAGTCGTTGAAATGGCGGTGCTCCGGCCCCTCGGGCACGGTCACCCAGGGGGCCTTGTGGGCCAGCATGATGTGCACCTGCTCGGGCGGCGCGGGCAGGGCGGTGTCAATCGCCGAGGCGAAGGGAAAGACGCTGTCGGGCGCGCCCGGGTCGGTGATCCAGAGCGCCGTGCCGCAGCGGGTGCAGTAATGCCGCCGCTCGGTGCTGCGCACGGTCGCGCCGTCGCGGTCGAGCGCGGCACGGAACACGCCGACAGCTTCTGCACCAGCCACCTGCAGCGAGGCAGCGATGCCGCCGATGTTGATAGCAAAGCCCCCGGTCCCGGCGGTCTTGCGGCAGATCGTGCAATAGCAGCGCTGGTAGGGCACCGGGGCGTGGCTCGCGAGCGTGAACCGCACCGCGCCGCACTGGCAGCTCCCCTCGAGGTTCATCGGCATGGGGCACGCCTCGGGGCGCGGGCCACAGGGCCGGGGAAAGGCGCTTCGAAGCGCCTTGTCACGCGTTTTCGAATACGCGTCTCCGCCCGTGGCCGGCGCATCACAGATCCCCCATGACCTGCTGGTTGAAGCCGTAGATCCGCCGCGCGCCGCCGATCTCGATGAGCTGCACCTCGCGCCTCTGGCCGGGCTCGAAGCGCACCGCGGTGCCGGCGGCGATGTCGAGCCGCCGCCCGCGCGCGGCGTCGCGGTCGAAGTCGAGCGCGGAATTCGCCTCGGCGAAATGGTAATGCGAGCCCACCTGTACCGGCCGGTCGCCGGTGTTGGCGACCATCAGCGTGATCGCCTCGCGGCCCGCGTTCAGCTCCAGCGTGCCTTCGGCGGGGAACAATTCTCCGGGGATCATCGGCGCCTCCTCAGCGGATCGGTTGGTGGACGGTGACAAGCTTGGTGCCGTCGGGGAAGGTGGCTTCGACCTGCACCTCGTGGATCATCTCAGGCACCCCCGCCATGCACTGGTCGCGGCTCACCACCTGGGCGCCCGCTTCCATCATGTCGGCGACGGAGCGGCCGTCGCGCGCGCCCTCGACCACGGCGTCGGTAATGAGCGCGATCGCTTCGGGGTGGTTGAGCTTGACGCCGCGCGCGAGGCGCTTGCGGGCCACCTCGGCGGCCATGGCCACCAGGAGTTTGTCTTTTTCGCGGGGAGTGAGGTTCATGGTCTAGATCATCCAGGGTTTGGGAAGGTCGCCGCCCGGGCGGCGGGTGAGACGGGCGAGAACGGGGACGAGGCTCCGGCGCAGCTCATAGCCGCCCTCGGCGAGGAGGCGCAACGCCAGCACATCCGCGCCGATGCGGCTGGCGCCGCCGGTCGCGGGCAGGAGCGCGCGCAGGGGCCCGAGCAACGCCTCGGCATCGGCGCCGACATAGACGAGCGACACCATCGCACGGGCGCCGTTCGCGCTGTGCGGCCGGTCGAGCCCCGCGGCGATGTCGCCCTCGAGGCGCAGCGCGTCGAGGTAGAGCGGGGCCCCGTCGCGGCGGATCTCGATCCGGTCGGAAAACCGCCCCGCCCGCAGCTCTTCGCCCATCGCGGTGCGGCCGAAGATCAGGGGTTCGGCCACCAGCGCGGTGGCGCCGGGGGCGAGGGTTACGGTCAGCCGGCGGGTGAGCGCGGCGTTGTCGAACAGGATGGTCTCCTGCGGGATCCAGTCGAGCCGGCCGCCTTCGGCGACATCGAGCCGGGTCGTGAGCCTGCCGGTCTCGCCGGGCCGGGCGGCATAGGCGCGTTCGGCGGCCTGGGTGGTGAGCGTGAGCGTGGCGCCCGGACCCACCTGGGCCGCGACCTCGAACCGGTCGCCGCCGGTGATCCCGCCCGCGGTGTTGACCAGCACCGCGTCGACCCCCGGGCCGTCCGCACGCGGAAACAGGCATTTGAGCGACCCCGCCTGGCGCAGGCCCTTGAGCCGGGTTGGACCGGATGTCGCGCTGTCCGCAGGCGCGGGCTCGGCGGCGACCGCGAGGCTCACCTGACCGCGCGCGCGCGGCGGCATGGCATACGCGGCCGGGCGCGTGTCCTGCGTCTGGATCGGGGCGGCGTCGGTGATCGGATCTCTCCGCTGCTGGCGATGGCGCGTCTTCGCGCGTTCGAGTTATCTGCCACTTTTTTCGGCAACCCACGCGGGGAGCGCCACCAAAAAACCCACCGGCCCCCAGTTCGGACAGGAAATGCCCGATTTCTGTCTCAATGCCGAAGGCGATGCTCAAGAATTATGCAAATCGCGCCGAGGGCCGGGAATCCACTGCCCCGTGATTGCCAAAACCGTGCAGATGCAGAATCGCTGAGTTTGCCCGACCGGGAGCCAACACCCGGGAAACAGGGGTGTGTGACG
>JAGRMP010000490.1 GCA_020441225.1 Maritimibacter sp.
GCAGCGGCACCAGCGTGATCAGCACTCCGTAGCCCATCCAGGCGAGCCCCGGCCCGTTGAGAAGCACGTCGAGGAAGCCGTGCCCCGCCGAGACCCCGACCACGGCGAGGAACAGGATGATCCCGATCTCGCGCAGCGCATGGTTGGCGGCGGGCGGCATGAACCAGACGAAGGGGCCGAAATGCCCGAGCCGTCCCAGCAGGATCGCCACCACCAGCGGCCCGCCGGCGAGGCCGAGCTTGAGCGGCGCGGGCAGGCCCGGCACGGCGAGCGGGATCGACCCCACGAGGATGCCGAGCGCCACGCCGATGAACAGCGCTTCGAACTGCACCTGGTCGAGCCGCGAGCGCTCGTTGCCGAGCACCATCTTGACCGCCTCGATATCGTCGGGCTGACCGACCACGGTGACGATGTCGCCGAAGGCCAGCGTCGAATCCGCCCGCGGCGGCAATTCGATACCGGCGCGGTTGATCCGGCTGATGGTCACGTCATGGCCCTCGAGCAGCGCGAGGTCGCGCAGCTTCACCCCCAGCGCCTTGTTCTCGGTGACGACGAGCCGCATCCACTTGAGCTTGGTGCCCTTGGTCGAGACCGGCTGGTCCGAGGCGCGGCCCAGCACCAGCCGCATCGCCTGCAGGGCCTTCGCGGGGCCGACGAGGTGGAGCACATCGCCGGTGTGCACAGAATGGGTGCGGGTCGGTAGCACGACCTCGTCGCCGGTGCGCATCCGGCTGGCCACCACCTCGCCGTCGAACAGCCCCGGCACTTCCCCCAGCGTCAGCCCGTCGAAATTGGGGTTGGTCACCTCCACGTCGAGCGTCGGCAGGCTGGCGTCGCCGGCCCTGGTTTCCTTGCGGTAGGCGGCGGCCTCGGCTTCGATATCGGTGCGCGACAGGAACCGGACCGCCAGCATGGTCACGAGGATGCCGACGATCCCGAAGGGATAGGCCACCGCGTAACCCATGCCGGTGAGCGCGATCTGGTCGCCCGTGAAACCGGTGTCGCCGAGGATCTGCGTCGCCGCCCCCAGCCCGGGCGTGTTGGTCACCGCCCCCGACATGATGCCGACCAGCACGTTGATGTCGAGCCCGAAGGCGAAGAACACCGCCACCGTCATCGCCACGCCGAGAAAGACGATGGCCATGGCGGCGAGGTTGAAGCGCAGCCCGTCGGCACGGAAGCTCTGAAAGAAGCCCGGACCGACCTGGATGCCGATCGTGTAGACGAACAGGATCAGCCCGAACTCGCGCACGAAGTACATGACTTCCTTGTTGAAATGCACGCCCCAGCTCTCGGCCAGATGCCCCACCGCGATGCCCGCGAAGAGCACCCCGCCGATGCCGAGCCCGACGGTGCCGATCTTGATCCGGCCAAAGAGGATGCCGAGCGAGCCCGCAATCGCCAGCGCGATCAGGGTCGTGGCGGTTTCGGAAAGCGAGAAGAGCTGTGACATGGGAGGGATCCGGTCGGAAGGGCCTGGGGGTGGCTGCACCGTTCATGCACCCGGGGGCGTTTGGGGGTCAACCGCAGATGGAACACAGCCGCCATGCGCCCCCGGCATCGCTCGGGCCGGATCCCTCTACCCCTTGCGCAGCCGAAGGGTCAGCTCGGCGAGGATCGCGGCCGCGATCTCGGCCGGGCTGCGCGCGCCGATGTCGAGCCCCACGGGCGCATGGATCCGGGCAATCGCCTCGGGGGACCAGCCCCGCGCCGCGAGCCGCTCGACCCGCTTGGCATGGGTCCGCGTCGAACCCAGCGCGCCGATGTAGAACGCCTCCGACCCGAGTGCCGCTTCCAGCCCCGGATCATCGATCTTGGGGTCGTGCGACAGTGTCACCACCGCCGAGCGCGCGTCGAGGCCGGTGTCGGGAAAGACCTCGTCGGCATAGGCTTCGCGGATCTCCGCGCCCGGGAACCGGTGCTGGGCCGCGAAAGCGCCGCGCGGGTCGATCAGCAGCGGGTCGAGCCCCATGATCCGCGCCATCGGCAAAAGCGCCTGGGCGATATGCACCGCGCCGACCACGAAGAGCCGGAGCGGCGGGTTGTGGATCG
>JAGRMP010000491.1 GCA_020441225.1 Maritimibacter sp.
TCCACCGGCGGCGGGCAGATCACCAACAGCTCGAAACCGTCGTGGCGGGTCTGCATCGGCTCGGAGAGCGCAATGTCGATCAGCCCCGCGACCCCGGCGACGATCCGCTCCGGCGTCGGGTTGAACCTTGTCTTGGCGTCGTTGGTGCCGAGCATGACCACGAGCAAATCGATCGGCCCGTGGCTTTCGAGCGCGATCCTGAGCCCGGTCTGCCCGTTCATATGCGCGCCCATGATCGGATCGTCGAACTGGGTCGTGCGGCCCGGCAACCCCTCTTCGACCACGCTCCAGTCGTCACCGAGGGCGCGGGCCAGCACACGCGGCCAGCGGATCCCGGCGTCGAACCGGAGATACTCGCCGGGGGTGACGATGGGCGGCGTGCCATGGCTGTTGGAATCGCCGAAGACCAGGAGGGTATGCGTCATGTGCCGGACCTTCTTTTCTGTCTGTTTGAATGGTAGGAACCGGGAAGCCTGAGGTAAAGCGTCGCGCACCCTTGGCGCCGGTCACGGGCAGGGTTGGAGCCCGGAGCGCCCGCGCCCATATAGGGTTCAACACGAGAACACGAGGAACACGAACATGCTTGAGATGGGACGGCCCAACGGCGCAGCGGCAGGCGGCGCGGAGGCGCTGGTGAAGGAAATCTCCGAGGCGACCTTCATGGAGGACGTGATCGAGGCTTCGAAAGAGGTGCCGGTCATCGTCGATTTCTGGGCGCCTTGGTGCGGGCCTTGCAAACAGCTCGGGCCGGCGCTCGAAGCCGCTGTGCAGGCGGCCGGCGGCAAGGTCAGGATGGTCAAGGTCAATGTCGACGAGAACCCGCAGATCTCGGCGCAGCTGCGCATCCAGTCGATCCCGACCGTCTACGCCTTTCACGACGGCCAGCCGGTCGACGGGTTCCAGGGCGCGCTGCCGGGCAGCCAGGTGAACGAGTTCGTCGGCAAGATGGCCGCGCTCGCCGCCGAGGGGCCGCTGGCGGCCGCGATTGCCGCGGCGCAGGAGATGCTGGCCGAGGGCGCGCTGGACGATGCCGCCCAGACCTTTGCCGCGATCCTCGAGGAAGACGACACCCAGGCCGCCGCCTATGCCGGGCTTGCCCAGGTCAAGATCGCCCAGGGCGCGCTGGACGATGCCGAGGCGGTGCTGAACGGCGCGCCCGTGTCGGTGTCGCATTCTGCCGAGATCGAGGGGGCGCATGCCAAGATCGCGCTCGCCCGCCAGGCCGAAAGCGCCGGGCCGATCGACGATCTGCGTGCCAAGGTCGAGGCCGACCCGACCGATGCCCAGGCCCGGTTCGACCTTGCCCAGGCGCTGCATGCCTCGGGCGACGTGCAGGGCGCGGTCGACGCGCTCCTTGAAATCGTGCGCCGCGACGCGGGCTGGAACGAGGGCGCGGCCAAGACCCAGCTGTTCACGATCTTCGACGCGCTGGCGGCGAACGATCCGATCGCGCTCACCGGGCGGCGCAAGCTGTCGTCGCTGTTGTTCGCATGAGCGTGCGTTCCGCATGACCTCGCGGACCGACCTTCCCGACCGGATCCCACTGTTTCCGCTTCCGGGTGCGCTGATGCTGCCGCGCGCCCGGTTGCCGCTCAACATTTTCGAGCCGCGCTATCTGGCGATGCTCGACGATGTGCTCAAGACCCCGCACCGGCTGATCGGGATGATCCAGCCGGTGCACGAAAACAGCGAGCGGCTGCATGCAATCGGCTGCGCGGGCCGGGTCACGACCTTCAACGAGACAGAGGACAACCGCTACATGATCACCCTGACCGGGATCAGCCGGTTCCGGCTTGGTGCGGTGCAGGAGGGGTTCACGCCCTATCTCATGGCCAATGTCGACTGGGCCGGGTTCCAGCGCGACCTCGGGCCGACCGAGACCGACGCGGGTTTTGACCGCGAGCCGTTTCTGGACATTCTCGCGCGCTATCTCGACCTGGCCGAGCTGCGCACCGATTGGGACAGCCTGAAAGAGGCCGACGACGAGTTGCTGGTGAACTCGCTCGCCATGCTGTTGCCGCTCGGGACCGAGGACAAGCAGGCGCTGATGGAGGCGCCCTCGCTTAGCACCCGGCGCGAGACGCTGGTGGCGCTGATGGAATTTTCGCTGGCCGGACAGGGCCAGGGCGGGCATGAGGACAAGATGCAATGAGCGAGACCGACGCCGAGACGGAAGAGACCGGGACGAAACGCGACGAGCCGGTGTTCGACAGGCGGATGCTGGAAGCGCTGGTCTGTCCGCTGACCCAGTCGCGGCTGGTCTATGACGCGGGCCGCCAGGAGCTGGTGTCGGAGCCTGCGCGGCTGGCCTTTCCGATCCGCGACGGGATTCCGATCATGCTGGTGGACGAGGCGCGCAAGCTCGACGACTGAACTCAGGGGTCTCAGCCGATCAGGCGCTTGATCCCGGCGACATGGGCCGCGTCTGCGGCGAGTGGGTCTGCGGCGAGCGTTTGCACGGTATCGGCCAGCGCCTCGGGGGCGACGATGCGGTCGACGAGACCCCAGGCGCGCGCTTCTTCCGCCTCGATCTTTTGCCCCGCCATCAGGATCATCTTGGCCCGCGCCGGGCCGATGAGGGCGGCGAGGCGCTTGGGGTCGGAGGGCTGCGGCAGAAAGCCGAGCTTCATCACCGGGTAGAAGAATTTCGCCCCCGGCACGGCGAGGCGCAGATCGCAGGCGAGCGCCATGCCGAAGGCGCCGCCCGCGAGCGTGCCGTTGAGCGCGGCGATGGTCAGGATCGGGGCCGCGGCTATGGCGCCCGAGAGCCGTTCCCACAGCGGGCTGGTGGCGAGGCCGGCGCGGGCCTGGTCGAGATCGGCGCCGGCGGAAAAGACCTTGCCCTCGCCGGTCAGCACCAGCAC
>JAGRMP010000492.1:0-2506 GCA_020441225.1 Maritimibacter sp.
TGGAGTCCTCTCCCCTGCTATCCGCCCAGATCGGCGACGACCGCGACCAGATCGAGCACCCGATCGAAGGTCATCTCCGCAAGGCAGCTCGGATAGACAACCCGGGCGAGCGAGCCGGCGCCGAAGACCGCGTGGTCATAGCCGCATTGGGCGTCGCGAAACGTGATCCAGGCACGCTGGGCCTGTACCAGCTTCTCGGCGCGGACGGCATAGCCCGGGTCGCTCTCCTGCGCATCGGCGGCAAGGGCCAATGGCAGCACCCGGCCCCATTCCTGGTTGAGCCGGTTGTCCCAGTAGCTGGCTTCGGCGGCCATGCAACCGGCCATGCCGACGGTCGCCTGCCCGTCCGGCTCGCCGCGCGAACAGGTATCGTACAGCAGGCCCGAACAATCCTGGCGCGCCTGCGGGATCTGCGCGGCCCACCAGCAGGTATCGACCATTGGCCGGTAGCGCTGCACGAGGTCCTCGGTCGAGGATCCGGCCGCGACGGCCGCGGGAAGGAGGGCGAACAGGATCGCGGCGGGGGTGGGAAACAGGGTCATCGGCAGGTCCTTTCGCCGCCATCCTGCCCGGTCGGGCGGCGAATTGCCACTGGCCCCCTGCCCGCCCCTGCGTTATCCCACGGCCATGACCGACACGCTCACGATCCGCCGCCCCGACGACTGGCACCTGCACCTGCGCGACGGCGCGATGCTCGCGGCCGTCCTGCCCGAGACCGCGCGCCATTTCGCGCGCGCCATCGTCATGCCCAACCTGGTGCCGCCGGTGGTGACCGGCGCCGACGCGCGGGCCTACCGCGACCGGATCCTGTCCGCTCTGCCCGCTGAGATGACCTTTACCCCGCTGATGACGCTCTACCTCACCGAGGAGACCGACCCCGATGACGTCGCGGCAGCGGCGGAACAGGGGCTGGTCACGGCGGTGAAGCTCTACCCGGCGGGGGCGACGACCAATTCCGCCTCGGGCGTGCGCGATTTCGACAAGGTCCGCCCGGTGCTCGAACGCATGGCCGAGATCGGCCTGCCGCTCTGCGTCCACGGCGAGGTCACGGCCGCAGAGGTCGACATCTTCGACCGCGAGGCGGTGTTCATCGACAAGGTGCTCGACCCGATCCGCAAGGCGACGCACGGCCTGCGGGTGGTGATGGAGCATATCACCACGTCGAACGGGGTGAACTACGTCTCCTCGGGCGGCGGCGACATCGCCGGCACGATCACCACCCACCACCTCATCCTCAACCGCAACGACCTGCTCGTGGGCGGTATCCACCCGCATTACTACTGCCTGCCGGTCGCCAAGCGCGAAAGCCACCGGCTGGCGCTGCGCAAGGCGGCGACCTCGGGCGATGCGAGCTTCTTCCTCGGCACCGACAGCGCGCCGCACCTCACCCGGCTCAAGGAACATGCCTGCGGCTGCGCCGGCGTGTTCTCGGCGACCAACACGCTCTCCTGCCTCGCCGAAGTCTTCGAACAGGACGCGGCGCTCGGGCATCTCGAAGCCTTCACCTCGCTGAACGGCCCGGCCTTCTACCGCCTGCCCGCGAACGACGAGACCGTGACCCTCACCCGCGGCGCGCCGGTCGCCTACCCCGCCGTGATCGAGACCGCGGATGGGCCGGTTACGGTCTTCGACCCCGGTTTCCCGCTGCACTGGCGGGTGAGCGGGTGACAAATTTCTTGCAAGAAATTTGCCAAGGGATTTCAAAATCCCTTGTCCCCGCCCCAACAGGAGCTCCCAGATGATCCCGACGTCCTTCCCGGATAAAGCCGAAATCGCCCGCCTGACGGCCCGGATGCTGCTGGAGATCGGCGCGGTCAATTTCCGGCCCGACGAGCCGTTCATCCTGGCGAGCGGGCTGCCGTCCGCCACCTATATCGACTGCCGCAAGCTCATTTCCTATCCGCGCATCCGCACGACGCTGATGGACTTCCTCGCTGTCACGGTGATGCGCGACGCAGGCTTCGAAGCCTTCGACAATATCGCGGGCGGCGAGACGGCGGGCATCCCGTTTGCCGCGCTGGTCGCCGAGCGGCTGGCCCTGCCGATGACCTACGTGCGCAAGAAACCCAAGGGCTACGGCCGGGGCGCGCGGATCGAGGGCGACATGACCGAGGGACAGCGGGTGCTGCTGGTCGAAGACCTCACCACCGACGGCGGCTCCAAGCTCTCTTTCGTCGACGCGATTCGCGAAACCGGGGCCAGCTGCGCCGACACGGCGGTGATCTTCTATTACGACATCTATCCCGAGACGGTGAAAACGCTTGGCGATCATGGCGTTGCCTTGCACTACCTCTGCACCTGGTGGGATGTGCTGGCCGAGGCCCGCGCGACGGCGGCCTTTCCCGCCGACACGCTCGACGCGGTCGAGGCCTTCCTCAACGCGCCCAGAGCGTGGCAGGAACAGCACCGGACATCCTGATTTCGAGCTGCGGCGCTTGGCCGATTCTCGCTATATCTAGAGTTTGATCCGCGTAGCCCGCGAAGATGTGGTAGGCTGCGGCTTATG
>JAGRMP010000492.1:2580-3967 GCA_020441225.1 Maritimibacter sp.
TGAACGAGATCACGCAGGTCAGACAATCCGGCAACACGGACGAGGCGGAGGGCGCAGGCACCGGCCTGCCGCACAACATCGAGGCCGAACAGCAATTGCTCGGCGCGATCCTGACCAACAACGAGATCTACGATCGCGTCGCCCAGATCATCAAGCCGCAGCATTTCTACGAGCCGGTTCACGAGCGGATCTACGCCCTCGCCGAGCAGCGGATCGCGGCCAACATGCTGGCCTCGCCCGTCACGCTGAAACCCTTCCTCGCCGATGACGAAGGGCTCAAGGAGCTGGGCGGCGCAGCCTATCTCGCGCGGCTCGCCGGCGCTGCGATCAGCTCCTTCGCCGCGCGCGATTACGCAAACATGATCTACGAGATGCACCAGCGCCGCGAGCTCATCAAGCTCGGGGCGGAGATCGGCGACCGCGCCGGTCGGCTGGAGGCGAAGGACACGCCGGGCGAGCAGATCGTCGCCGCTGAACAGGCGCTCTACAAGCTCGCCGAGACCGGCGCGGCCACGACCGGATTCCAATCCTTCCTTTCGGCCGTGAAGGACGCGGTGGCCGTGGCCAATGCCGCCTATCAGCGCGACGGCGGGCTTGCCGGGATCTCGACCGGCCTCATCGACCTCGACCAGAAGCTCGGCGGCCTGCACCGCTCGGACCTGTTGATCCTCGCCGGCCGGCCGTCGATGGGCAAGACCTCGCTCGCCACCAACATCGCCTTCAACATCGCCAAGGCCTACAAGCGCGGCACGCTCGACGATGGCACCGAGGGCGCGATCAACGGCGGGGTCGTCGGGTTCTACTCGCTGGAGATGTCGTCCGAGCAGCTCGCCGCGCGGATCCTGTCCGAGGCCTCGCGGGTGCCGTCGCAGAAAATCCGACGCGGCGACATGTCCGAAGAAGAGTTTCGCCGCTTCGTCGATGCCGCCAAGGCACTGGAAGCCTGCCCCCTCTATATCGACGATACCCCCGCCCTGCCGATCGCCCAGCTCGCCGCCCGCGCCCGGCGGCTCAAGCGCGAACACGGGCTCGACGCGCTGTTCGTCGACTACCTGCAGCTCGTGCGCGGCACCGCCGAAAACCGGGTCAACGAGATCGCCGAGATCTCGATGGGGCTGAAGGCCATTGCCAAGGAACTCAACATCCCCGTGGTCGCCCTGTCGCAGCTGTCGCGGCAGGTCGAAAGCCGCGACGACAAGCGGCCGCAGCTTTCGGACCTGCGCGAGTCGGGCTCGATCGAGCAGGATGCCGACGTGGTGATGTTCGTGTTCCGCGAGGAGTATTACGCCGAGCGCGAGAAGCCCTCTGACGACAGGCTCGAAGAAATGGCCGCCTGGATGGAGCGGATGGACCGGCTGCACGGCAAGGCCGAGGTCATCATCGGCAA
>JAGRMP010000493.1:0-3883 GCA_020441225.1 Maritimibacter sp.
ATCGCCGGCAGCATCACCGGCCGTTTCGTCGGCGCCATCCTGCTGATGGCCGCCGCCGGGCTCTGGGTGATCCCGGACGCGCTCCACGGCGCCGAACTGTTCGGGATCAAGCTCGCCGCGATGGTCATGTTCAGCGTGTTCGGGGGCTATCTCTTCTGGGCCGGGCGCAATGCCCTGCGGCCCGAGTTCCGCATCGACCGCCTGCACAACGAGATCCGGATCGGCCATCGCAGCGGCAACGGCGACTTTCGCAAGACCACGCGGGTCGATTTCTCCGAAGTCGTCTCGGTCTTCCTGCTTCGCTCCAAGGACACCCGCCCGACACGTCTGTATTTGCGCCTGGTCGATCTCGAGACCGGGCTGGAGATCGCCGCGGGCAGGGAAGCCGACATGGAACGGCTCAAGCAGCGCCTGACCAGCGACCTGCGGCCCCAGGACCGGGTGCAACCCGCCCAGCGGCCGGTTCGGCACCTGCGGCCGCGCCGCGCCGCCTGAGCGCATCCGGTCCGACCGCGCACGGCCGCCGCTCGACCCGAACCGTCGCCATCGCCCCCCGCACGGCCCCCCGCACGACCCCGCCGTATTGCCCGGTGGGGCGGCGCTTCCCTTTTGCGCCCGCCTCCGCTATCGACAGCGCAGCCGCATCGCGACAAAGGGAGGGGACATGACCCGCGCATTCGTTTTCCCGGGACAGGGGGCACAGACCATCGGCATGGGCCGGGCGCTCGCCGAGGCCTACCCGCAGGCCAAAGCCGTGTTCGACGAGGTCGACGAGGCGCTCGGCGAGAGCTTGTCCACGCTGATCTGGGAGGGCGATCAGGAGGCGCTGACCCTCACCCAAAACGCACAGCCGGCACTGATGGCGACCTCGCTCGCCGCGATGCGGGCGCTCGAGGCCGAGGGCGTGACGATCGCCGCGGCGGCCTATGTCGCGGGCCATTCGCTCGGCGAATATTCCGCCCTTGCCGCCGCCGGCGCGCTGACCGTCGCCGATACGGCGCGGCTCCTGCGTACCCGTGGGCAGGCGATGCAGGAAGCGGTCCCGGTCGGCGTGGGCGCCATGGCGGCGCTGCTGGGGCTCGATTTCGAAACCGCGTCGAAAGTGGCGAAAGAAGCCGCGCAGGGCGCCAAGGGCGACGAGATCTGCCAGGCCGCCAACGACAACGACCCGACCCAGGTGGTGATCTCGGGCCACAAGGACGCGGTCGAACACGCGGTCGAACTGGCCAAGGAGCGCGGCGCCAAACGCGCGGTGATGCTGCCCGTCTCTGCCCCCTTCCACTGCGCGCTGATGCTGCCCGCGGCGGAAGTGATGGCCGAAGCGCTGAGCCATGTGAACATCGAGCGTCCGGCGGTGCCGCTGGTGGCCAATGTGCGCGCCATCGGCCTGTCGGACCCGACGACGATCCGCTCGCTGCTGGTCGAACAGGTCACCGGTGCGGTGCGCTGGCGCGAGAGCGTGTCCTGGATGGGCGCCCATGGCGTCGACGAGATCTGGGAGATCGGTGCCGGCAAGGCGCTCTCGGGCATGATCCGCCGGATCAACAAGGAGATCGCCACCCGCCAGGTCGGCACCCCCGACGAGGTCAAGGCGGCGGTTGACCACATCGCCCTCTGACCCCGAACCCGCGACGCATCCGAGACTTTTATGAAAAGTCTCGGCAAATCCTTTTGAAGGATTTGCGCCCAGACGAAAGGAAACAACCCATGTTCGACCTCACCGGAAAATCCGCCCTCGTCACCGGCGCCTCTGGCGGCATCGGCGGCGCGATCGCCCGGGCCCTGCACGGCGCCGGGGCCACCGTCGCCCTCTCCGGCACCCGCGAAGCGCCGCTCGCGGAACTCGCCGCCGAGCTTGGCGAGCGGGCGCATGTGCTGCCCTGCAACCTCTCCGACCCCGCGGCCGTCGACGCGCTGCCCAAGCAGGCGGCCGAAGCGATGGGCGCGGTCGATATCCTGGTCAACAACGCCGGCATCACCCGCGACCAGGTGTTCATGCGGATGTCGGACGACGACTGGCAGGCGGTGCTCGACGTCAACCTGACCGCCACCATGCGCCTTTGCCGCGGCGTGATGCGGCCGATGATGAAGGCGCGCTGGGGCCGGATCGTGAATATTTCGTCCATCGTCGGCGCCACCGGCAACCCGGGCCAGGCCAATTACGCCGCCTCCAAGGCCGGCATGGTCGGCATGACCAAGTCGATCGCCTACGAGGTCGCGAGCCGCGGCATCACCGCCAACTGCATCGCGCCGGGCTTCATCGCCACGGCGATGACCGACAAGCTGACCGACGAACAGAAGGCCAAGATCGACGCCCAGATCCCCGCCGCGCGGATGGGCACGCCCGAAGAGATCGCCGCCGCCGCGCTCTACCTGGCCTCGCCCGAGGCGGCCTATGTGACCGGCACGACGCTGCACGTGAACGGCGGCATGGCGATGCTGTAAAGTGCGGCCCTGCGACAATCCCCCGCGCCGGGACAAACCGTTTGCCCTCCCCCCGCTTTGTGCTAAAGGGGAGCGCAGATTGCGGCCTCCGAGAGGGGCGGAGGGGGCGTTTGAACCCCGGACATCAGAGCGGCCCCCGGGGCCGGAACAACCGGGCCAGAGGCCTGTAAAACTGTGAGGAAACATCATGAGCGACGTCGCTGATCGCGTGAAGAAAATCGTTGTCGAGCACCTCGGCGTGGAAGAAGACAAGGTCACCGACTCGGCCTCGTTCATCGACGACCTCGGCGCCGACAGCCTCGACACCGTCGAACTGGTCATGGCCTTCGAGGAAGAGTTCGGGATCGAGATCCCGGACGATGCCGCGGAAGGCATCCAGACCTTCGGCGACGCGGTCAAGTTCATCGGCGAAGCCGTCTGACACGACATCGACCCTGACCCACAGGGTGAAAGAACGGCGTCCCATTCGGGGCGCCGTTTTTCGTTTCCGTCCCGGCGATTCCCGGCTCCGGGCCGGCATTGATGGAACGTTGTTCCGATCTTTCCCCTCGCGCCGCGACCCTGTCTCGCCCCGTCCGCGACCTTCGGGCGGACATTTTCCGCCCCTGCGCGCTAAGGTCTCGGTCAAGTGAAGGAGACATCCCATGTCCGAGACGAAGTTCGAAGCCGCCGCGCCCCAGACCGATGAGCCCGTTGCCGTTTCCCCCGCCACCGTCGCCGAATGGCTCGACGCCGGCGAGGTGGTGCTGGTGGACGTGCGCGAGACCAAGGAATACGACCTCGAACACATTGCCGGCGCGCTGCTGATGCCGCTGTCCTCGCTGGAGGCCGATCTGTTCCCCGCGGTCACCGACAAGCCGCTGGTGCTGCATTGCGCCATCGGCAAGCGCTCGGCCGCCGCCGCGCGGATGCTGCTCAAGGCCGGTCACCAGAAGGTGCTGCACATGGAAGGCGGGCTCACCGCCTGGAAGGCCGCCGGCCTGCCGATAGAAGAAGCGATCGAGGAGGTGGCCGCGGCCGAGAAGGTCGCGCCCCTGTTCCTCTGCCCCACCCCGGGCGCGGTGTTGCGCGAGGAGTACCTCGGCGCCGCCAAGCTCGATGCCGCCGGGCTCAGTGCGGCCATCGGCGTGTCGGTCTCCTGCATCGACCGGCTGCTGGCCGGCGAACGCCCGGTCGACGCCGAGCTGTCGCTACGGCTCGCGCGCTACTTCTCGACCGCCGCCGATTTCTGGCTGCAGCTCCAGGTCGAACACGATATCGAACGGGCTCGCCATTTCATCGGCGAGACCATCCGCAGCTCGGTGCGTCCGCGCGCGGCCTGAGACAAACGCCCTGCCCGGGTTCGGGCGGGGCACGCTTGCCGTTCCTGGCTCCCCAAGTGCCAGGTCCGCTCCCCCTGCCCCTCGAGGTCCCTAGCCTTGGGGGGCAGGCTCCTTCC
>JAGRMP010000493.1:3996-4593 GCA_020441225.1 Maritimibacter sp.
TGGGCCGCCTCGTAGGCCCGGATCGCCGCCGTGGTCTTGTCGCCGATCACCCCATCCGCCCCATCGGTGTCGTACCCCGCCCTGGTCAGCCGCTCCTGCAGCTCCTGCCGCTGGTCGAAGGTCAGCCCCTGGGCATCGGCGCCGAAGCTGCCGACCAGCTTCCCGCCGCCGGCGAGCCGGTCGGAGAGGTGCCCGACCCCGAGCGCGTATTTCATTGAATCGTTGTAGGTCCTGAGCACGCGGTAGTTGGCAAACAGCAGGAACGCCGGTCCCCCCGCCCCGTTGGGCAGGATCAGCGTCGCCGCGCCGTGGTCGGGCAGATCGCCGCCGCTCGCACGTGTCACACCGCGCGCGCGCCAGGCGGCGATGTCGCGTGTCACAAGATCGTCGCTGCCCTTGGGCAGACGCACCTCCAGCCCCCAGAGCGCGCCCCTGCGCCAGCCCGATTTCGCCAGGTAATTGGCCGCCGAGGCGAGCGCATCGGCCGGATCGTCGGCCCAGATGTCGCGCCGCCCGTCGCCGGTGAAATCCACCGCGTGCGCCCGGTAGGTGGTGGGGATGAACTGGGTGTGGCCCATCGCGCCCGCCCAGCTTCCG
>JAGRMP010000494.1 GCA_020441225.1 Maritimibacter sp.
AGCTGCGGCGGGTGATCCCCTGCCGACGCATCACGTCGTAGAATGTTTCGATCTCGCTCAAAGCGCGCTCCTCCCTTGCGTTCGGATCTGTCGGGGGCGTTGCCACCCACCGGTCCAGCTTCGATCAGAGCAGCGAAGCTCCGGCAGGTGAAGCGCGGCGCGCGAAAATGCGCGCGCCATTTTTCGGTTCGTTTTCAGATATTTGCGGGCAGTCTGCAGAAGCAGGCCGGTAGCCCTCTTACCGGCCGCCCTGCCAACCGGTCAGCCACTTACCGGTCTCTCGCGCGGCGGCTCAGTGAACGGTGCAGACCATGCAGGGGTCGAAGGAGCGCACGATATGCTGGACCGAAACCGGCGTGTCCTCGCCCGCGGCGACCGGCGCCCCGACCAGCGCCGCCTCCAGCGGTCCGGGCGCGCCCGAGGCGTCGCGCGGCGAGAAATTCCACGTCGTCGGCGCGATGATCTGGTAACTCGCGATCCGGCCGCGTTCGATCCGGATCCAGTGCCCGAGCGCGCCGCGCGCGGCCTCGACAAGCCCCACGCCTTCGCCCGCGTCGGGCAGGCTCACCGGCACCATGAACCGCGCCGCGGGGTCGATCCCCGCCAGCATCTGTTCGAGCGCGATCTGGGTCCGCGCGATCTCCAGAAGCCGCCCCGCGATCCGCGCCCGCACGCTTGCCTCGCCCGCCAGCGCCAACGCCAGCGGATGGCCGTCGACCACCTGCCGGGCAAAGGCCCCGGTCTCGAAGCTTGCACCGTCGAGCCGGGGCGCCTTGCACCAGGTGTAGCCCGGCGCGGCCATCGCCGGGTCGGGCAGGGTCTCGCCCCGGCTGGGCGGCGCGGTGTCCCCCAGCATCCAGGCATGGCTCAGATCCTCGGTGATCGCCTCGACCCGCAGCTCTGTGCGCGCGCCCTCGGCCCAGACCCCGGGCGCGAACAGCCGCCCTTCCGGCCCCGGATAGGCGCCATAGGAAAGGTACCGCGCCCCGCTCCGCCCGAGTCCATCGAGCCCGAGGTCGCGTGAAATCTCGACGAACAGCCCCGCATCGCCGGTGGCCCAGCCCTCAAGGTCCTCGACGGTCGAGAGCCCCGCGAAATCTTCCAGCGGCGCGCCGAACAGCTCGCGTTCCAGATGGGCGCGAAAAGCCCGCAGGCTGGTCCCGATCCGGATCAGATCGCGCCGGCTCGGCGCCTTGGTCACCCCCCCGGGCTGGATCGACAGCGTATGCGGCCACTTGCCGCCCAGCAGCCCGACGATGTGCAGAAGCCGCGCCCGCGCCTCGGTCGTCGCCTGCACCGCCCCGCCCTTCATCGCGGTGAACCGGTCGGCGGCGCGGCCGTGCCAGGCCCGCGCCGAATACGCCGCCCGGGCGAAATCCGGCATGAAGAACAGGTTGAAATGGGTCACGTGGTCGGCGAGGTTCTCGACCGCGTGCAAGAGCGCCGCCACCCGCGCGCCCGCCGGTTCGGGCACCAGCCCCGCCGCATCCGCCAGCGCCTGCGCCGCCGCCGCCGACTGGCTGATCGAACAGATCCCGCAGATCCGGGGCGTGATCGTCAGCGCGTCGAGCGGCCCCTTGCCGAGCATGATCCGCTCGAAGCCGCGAAACATCGGCGAATTGGCATAGGCCGCGCGCACCGCCCCGTCGGCGATGTCGAGCTGCACTTCCAGATCGCCCTCGACCCGGTTGAACGGCCCAACGATCAGCCGGCCCTCGCTCATGGCTTGGGCTTTTTCAGGCTGGGCGGCACGGCGATCCGGTCCGACGTGGCGTTAACCCCCAGCCGATGCGGCGTCGCCGCTTTCGACAGGCTGGCAAGCGCCATGAACCAGGCTTTCGGCATGTCCGACGGCAGCCCGACCGGGATGCCCGCGAATTTCGGCGTCTCGGTGAACCCGTGCCCGGGCTCCTCGAATTCGGGCGCGGTGCAGTTGATGCAGGGGTAGCCCGCCTGGGTGCAGCTCCCCGCGCCGTTCCAGCCGCGGATATTGCAGTCCCCCACCGCCTGGGTGCCGATGCAGCCGAGATGCTCCATCAGGCAGCCGATCTCCGACAGCTCCCGCGCGCTCGCCTTGTATTCGTAGAACTCGTTTTTCGAGCAGCCGTGGTGCACCAGGTGGTCGGCGTAGAACCGGGGCCGCGCAAAGCCGTCGAGCCCGCTCGCATCGAGCTCGCCCGCCGCCAGCATCAGGAGCGTCTCGGTCACCCAGTCGGGATGGGTCGGGCAACCCGCCACGTTGATCACCGGCAGCCCGCCGCGCGCGGTGAAGTCCGCCCCGAGCGCGCCGCCCCGGTGTTCGCCGTCATATTGCACCCCCACCGCATCGGCCGGGTTTTCCCCCGCCGAGGTCACCCCGCCATAGGTGGCGCAGGTGCCGACCGCGACCACATGAGCGGCGTACGGCGCAAGGCTGCGGACCCAGTCCAGCATCGACCGCCCGGTGCCCGACAGCATCTGGAACCGCCCGGTGCCGCCGGGGCCCCGCAGGATCGAGCCCTCGATGCAGAGGATGTCGAGCGCTTGCCGCCCGGCCTCGATCTCTTCGAGCAGTCGGCGCACCGGCGCGCCGGTCGCCTCGCTGAGCGTGGGATGCCAGAGAAATTCCAGCCCCGCGCCCGCGAGCAGATCGAACACGTTCGGGTCTTCGGCGCAGAGCAGCGACATGGTGCAGCCGCCGCAGCCCGCCGATTGAAGCCAGAGAATGTTCATGCCCGGTCCCCACGCGGCAGGGTCAGGCGGAAACAGGCCCCCGGCCCCTCGCCCGCCACCAGCTCAAGCCGCCCGCCGTGCTCCTCGACGATCTTGTGCGAGATCGACAGCCCGAGCCCGGTGCCGCGCCCCACCTCCTTGGTGGTGAAGAACGGATCGAAAATGGTCTGGGCATGGTCCGGCGCCACCCCCGGCCCGTTGTCGCGCACCTCGATCACCGCCTTGTCGCCCTCGTAGGCCAGATGGAAGCGGATCGCCGGCGCCTCCATCCCCTCCATCGCATCGACCGCGTTCTGCACCAGGTTCATCAGCACCTGCTGGATATGCCCGGGCCGGCCCAGCACCATGCAGGCGGGCTCGCCTTCGAAACTGATCTCGACCTCGGATTTCATCCCGCGCTCGATCCAGTTCGCCGACAGCCGCGCGGTCTCGGCGATGTCGAACCGCGTGGTCTCGCCCGAGCCATCCGCCGACAGCCGGCGCAGGTCCTCGACGATGTCGCGCACCCGCTCCGCCCCCTCGCGCGCGCCGTGGACGGCGCTCTGCAGGTTGCCCAGATGCCGGTCGAGCCGCAGCTCCTTGCGCAGCGCGCTCAGCTCCTCGCGGCTCGCCCCCGCCTGGACGCGCTCGAAATAGCTCTCGAACCGGTTGATGTATTTCTCCAGCGTGTGGGTGTTGGCATAGACGAAGCTGATCGGGTTGTTGAGCTCATGCGCGACGCCCGCGAGCAACCGGCCGAGCGAGGCCATCTTTTCATTGCGCACGAGCTGGCCCTGCGCCGCCTTGAGCTCGCTATGGCTGGCTTCGAGCTCGGAATAGGCGCGCAGGAGCTCGCCCATCGGCCGTCCGGTCAGCACCACGCCGGTCGCCTTGCCGCGCCGGTCGAGCCGGGGCGAGATGCGAAACTCGACCGGATCGCGCCCCTCGCGGGTCACAAGTTCGGCCGAGATCCGCGCGTCGCGCCGCATCGTCAGAACCTCGGTGATCGCCGCCTGCACCAGGTCGCAATCGGTGCCCTCGAAAAAGGTGCAGATGCTGCGGCCCGTCAGCGCCTCGATGTCGCGCCCGAGCGCGTCGCGGAAGGATTGGCTCGCATCGGCGATCCGCCCGTCGCGGTCGGTGACGATCAGGTAATCGCTGATCGAGGTCATGATCGACGCGAGGAAATGGCGCAGGTTGGTCAGCTCGGCGTTGCGCGCCTCGAGCTGCTCCTGGTAGTCGACCAGTTCGGCATAGGTCCGGTCCATCGCCTGGAGCACGTCGGTCCAGGCCTGATCGCCGATCCCGAGATCCCCAACCAAATCGCCGTCCTTTCCCTGCCTGTGCCCGGAGGCTGCAAACGATAGCCGACTTTGGCGAAACCGCAACGGCGGATGCCGGCTGCGTCAGGGCCAGTCCGCGAAACTCGCGTCGCTCTCCGCGGGCGCAGCCGCCCCGTTCGACATGCGCTTGCGGAATGCGCCGGGCGTTTCTTCCGCCATGGATTTGAAGAAATGGTTGAACTGGCTCGCCGCGGCAAAGCCCAGCATGGCCGAGATCCGTTCGGCGCTGAGCGAGGTCCGCTGCAACAGGATCTGCGCCTCGTGAAAACAGCGTTCGCGGATCAGTTGCGCCGGCGGACGGCCGACCGAGCGCACACAGAGATCGTGCAACCGGTCGTAGCTCATGCCCAGCGCCTCGGCGTAATCGCGCGCCTTCCACCGGGCACGGAAATGCGCCTCGACCAGGTTGCGAAACCGGCTGATCTCGCGCCCGCCCGGCCCCGCGCCGCCCGCGCCCACCGCCGCGCCGTCGCGCTTCTGGCTGCGCCACAGGGTGAGCAGCAGGAGCCGGACATAGGCCGAGACCGCCATCTCGGTGACGCGGTCGGCCCGAACCGCCTCGGCCCCGATCCGCGCGAACAGCCGGTCGAACTCGTCGGCGCCCGGCTGGGTCCGGTCGAGCGAGAGCACCATGTGGCGCTGGGCGAGCAGCCGCAGATCCGCCGCCTCGGCGACCACGCCGATCGCGTCTTCGAACACCCGGTCGGTCATGAACAGGTAATGCCCGACGCTGCCGGCCGCGATCTTGAGCCGCGTGTCCTCGTCGAGCGGCCCCCATTGCAGCGCCGGTCCGGAGAGCTCGAAATCGCCCGCATGGGTCTGCGCCACCGCGTCGCCGCTTTCGAGGTAGAAGGCAAACCAGCGGCTGCGGGCGAAGGCGGCCCGCGCCCCGATGGTACGCTCCTGGAGCGCGCAATCGACGCGGGCGGCGCGGAACTGGGGAGAGGCCGACTCTGGCATCTGGTCTCGGATTCGTGAGGGTCATCCCCATGTTTTGATAATTTTACCCCATATTCCAGCATTTTTTTCCCGCAAACCTCGGTCATCCTGAGCGGGCCGGACCGACAACAAAAAGCAATCGGACGGCCAGGGAGGACATGTTCGAAGCCAAGCTTCATATCCGCGCGGCGGGTGTGGACGCGCGCGACGGCGCGACGTTCCAGCGGCTCTCGCCCATCGACGGCACGCCGGTGACCATCGCCGCCGCTGCCGGCCCGCGCGATGCCCAGAACGCCGCCAATGCCGCCGCCGCGGGCTTTGCGCACTGGCGGGGCACTCCCGCCGCCCGCAAACGCGACATCCTCATCGCCGCCCGCGACCGGCTGGTCGCCCATACCGACGAGCTGGTCGAGATCGCAGGCCGCGAACTCGGCGCGACGCCGGACTGGATCCGCTTCAACATCGACATCGCCGCGCGGGTCTTCGACGAGGCGGCGAAGCTTCCCGAGCGGATCGAGGCGTCGGAGAAGACCTCCGAAAAGGACGGCATCACCTCGATCCAGGTCCGCGAGCCGGTCGGCGTGGTCCTCGCCATCGCGCCGTGGAATGCGCCCGTCACCCTCGCCATCCGCGCCATCGTCTGGCCGCTCGCCTGCGGCAATACCGTCGTGTTCAAGGGCTCGGAACTCTGCCCCAAGCTGCACGAGCGCATCGTCGACATCCTCTGCGACGCGGGCCTGCCCGAGGGCGCGATCGCTTCGGTGCTGCATGCGCCCGATCAGGCCGAGGCGGTGGTCGATGCGCTTGCCCGCCACCCGGCCGTGCGGCGGATCAACTTCACCGGCTCGACCCGGATCGGTCGCCGGGTGGCCGAGATCGCCGCGCGTTACCTCAAGCCCTGTCTCCTGGAGCTGTCGGGCAAGGCGCCGCTCATTGTGCTCGAAGACGCCGACATCACCGCCGCCGCGCGCGCCGCCGCCTTCGGCGCCTATTTCAACCAAGGCCAGATCTGCATGGCGACCGAACGGGTGATCGTCGTCGCCGCGGTCGCCGACGCTTTCGTCGCCGAGATGGAGGCGCAATGCGCCGCGCTGCTCACCCGCAAGCACCGCGACAAGATCGGCGATCTCATCAGTGCCGATGCCGCGGCCCGGGTGGGCGTGCTGATCGAGGATGCGCTGTCGCGCCAGGCGGTGCTCAAGGTCGGCGGCGAGGTCACGGGCACCCATGTCCAGCCGACGTTGATCGACCGGGTCACCTCCGAAATGCAGATCTACCGCGAGGAAAGCTTCGGCCCCGTCGCCGCTGTGATCCGCGCGCACGACGAGGACGAGGCCATCACCATCGCCAACGACACCGAATACGGGCTGGTCGCCTCGGTCTACACCGCCGACACGGCCCGCGCCCGCGCCCTCGCCGCCCGGATGGAGACCGGCGTGTGTCACATCAACGGCCCCACCGTGTTCGACGACCCGGCCCAGCCCTTCGGCGGCGTCAAGGCGTCGGGCTACGGCCGTTTCGGCGGCGAGGCGGTGATCGAAGAGTTCACCGAGCTGCGCTGGATCACGATCCAGGAACCGCCACGAGATTTTCCGTTCTGGACGTAACGAGTGACCAACAAGACAAAGTCAGGGAGGACAACATGAAACGCAGAACCCTTTTCCGGGCCACCACGGCCCTCGCGGCGCTCACGCTTGCCGGTGCGGCCTTCGCCGCCGACCCGATCATCGTCGGCGCGGTCGCGCCCAAGACCGGTCCGCTCGCCGGCGGCGCCGCCGTGACGCACTGGCCCAACATCGCGCTCTGGGTCAGCGAAGTGAACGCCCGCGGCGGCCTCAACGTCGGCGGCGAGCAGCGCATGCTCGAAGTCATCGAATACGACGACCAGACCAACCCCGCCGAGACCATCAAGGCGGTGACCCGGCTTGCCCAGCAGGACAACGCCGACATCATCCTCGCGCCCTATTCGACCGGCCTGAACCTGGCCGCCGCGCCGATCTTTGCCAAGTTCGGCTTCCCGCAGCTCACCTCGACCGCCGCGACGGATAACGTCGAGGAGCTGTCGGCGCAGTTCGGCAACCTGTTCTTCCTTCTCGGCAAGAGCGCCGAGATCGCCCAGGGCATCGTCGACGTGCTGGTCGACCTGCGCGAGGCGGGCGAGATCGGCGACAAGGTGGCCGTGGTCAACGTCGCCGACGCTTTCGGCATCGAGCTCGCCTCCACCGGCATCCCCGAGCTCAAGGAGGCGGGCTTCGACATCGTCTACGAGGCCTCCTACCCGCTCGGCACCCAGGATCTGTCGCCGGTGATGAAAGCCGCCAAGGCTGCTGAACCCGATGCCTTCGTCGCCTGGTCCTACCCGCCCGACACCTTCGGCCTCGCCGCCCAGGCCAAGATCGAAGACCTCGGCGTCAAGGTGTTCTACACCGGCGTCGGCACCGCCTTCCCGGCCTTCGCCGCCGCCAACGGCGCGGCCGCCGAAAACATCATGGGGATCGGCGGGGTGAACGCCGCCTCGCCGGCCTACATGGACTATGCGGAGCGGCTCGAAGCGGCCACCGGCGAAAAGCCCGACTACTGGGCCGGCGCCACGATGTACGCCTCGCTCGAAATCCTCGAACAGGCGATCGAGGCGACCGGCACGCTCGAGATGGCCGAGGTCACCCAGTACATCAAGGACAATGCCTTCGACACGGTGATCGGCACGATCAAGTTCGACGAGAACAACAACAACCCCGATTACTGGACCGTGGGCCAGTGGCAGGACGGCGTGTTCAAGGGCATCGCCTCGACCGGGCCCGAAGGCGCGGTCGCGCCGCGGCTCAAGACCGGCTGGGAATGAGCTGAAAACCGGCGGCGGGCCAGGCGCGACCGGGCCCGCCCCAACCCACCCACGGGAGACGACATGGACATCCTCATCACCGGCCTGATCCTGGGCGGCACCTACGCGCTGATCGCGATGGGGCTCAACCTGCAATACGGCGTCGCCCGGATCATGAACCTCGCCAATGGCGAGATGCTGGTCATCGGCGCCTTCACCGCCTTCGCGTTCTGGACCGGGTCGCAGGTGAGCCCGTTCCTGACCATCTTCCTCGTCGCACCGGTGGCCTTCGCGCTCAACTGGCTGATCTACCGCATCATGCTGCGCCCGCTGGTGAACCGCTCGAAATCGCGCGGCGCGCTCGAACAGGACGCGATCCTCACCACCTTCGGGCTGTCCTTCGTGATGGTCGGGCTGATGATCTGGGCCTTCGGCGGCGATTATTTCAGCTATGCCTATCTCGCCCGCCCGGTGGTGATCCTGGGCGAGAACTACGGGCTCAACCGGGTTGCCGCCTTTGTCGCCGCGGTCGCGCTCTGCGCCGCGCTCTATTTCTGGCTCAACCATTCGCGCGCCGGCATGGCGATCCGCGCCGTCGCGGTCTCGCCCCAAAGCGCCTCGCTGGTTGGCATCGACGTGCCCAAGCTCTCTGCCCGCGCTTTCGCGCTCGGCGGCGCGGTGACGGCGGTGGGCGGCGCGCTGATCTCGACCTTCCTCACCCTCGACGCCTCGACCGGCGTGATCTTCACCATGAAGGCGCTCATCATCGTCATCATGGGCGGCGTCGGCGACGTGCGCGGCACCATCGTCGCGGCCCTCGTGCTCGGCATCGGCGAAACGCTGGTCGCCTCTCTGATCGACCCCGGCCTCACGCTCGCCGCCGCCTATGCGCTCTTCGTCGCGATCCTCCTGTTCCGCCCGCAGGGCCTCTTTGGGAGGCACACCGCGTGAGCGCGCAGGACTGGAAAAACCTCGGGATCGGCGCGGTCCTGCTCGCCATCGCGGCGCTCCTGCCGCTCACAGGCGACGTCTATCTAATCTCGCTCGGGGTCAGCATCGCCATGTACACGGTGCTCGCCACAAGCTGGGCGCTGTTCTCGGGGCCGACGCATTACATCTCGCTCGCCACCGCGGCCTTTTTCGGCGTCGGCACCTATGTGACCGGCTCGGGGATCGACGTCCTGCCCTACTGGCTGCTCCTGCCCATCGCCGCGCTGATCGGCGGCCTTCTCGCGGCCCTCGTCGGCCTGGCAACACTCCGCCTCTCGGGGGTCTATTTCGTGATCTTCACCCTCGGGCTCGCCGAGATGGTCCGCCAGCTCGTCACCTGGTACCAGAACCAGACCGGGCACAAGGGCACCTACGTCCTCACCGATCTCACCGACAATCACATCTACTGGCAGCTCCTCGGCCTCGCTGCGCTGGTCTATCTCGCCGGTTGGGCCATCGGCCGCTCGCGGCTCGGGTTTGCGCTCAGGATCATCGGCGACGACGAAGAAGTGGCCCGCCATGTCGGCATCAACACCGCGCTTTCCAAGGTCGCGCTCTTCGTGGTCTCGGGCGCCGTCGCCGCCGTGGTCGGGGCGATCATCGCGCCGCGCTACGTCTACATCGAGCCCGGCATCGCCTTCGCCCCCATGCTCTCCTTCCAGGTGGTCATCATGGCGCTCCTGGGCGGCACCGGAAAGCTCTGGGGCCCGCTCGTGGGCGTCATCCCTTTCACGCTGCTGTGGGAGGTGATCTCTGCTTCCTTCCCGAACCAGACCACGCTGCTGCTCGGCGTGAGCTTCCTGGTGATCGTCTATCTGCTGCCCGGCGGTTTCGTCGGGCTGGTCGCGCGCCTCAACGCGCGCCGCGCCCGCCGGGAGGCGCTGGCATGAGTACGGGCATGAGATCCGGTGTGCAGGTCATCTCCCTCAGGGGCGCGACCAAGCGCTTCGGCGGGCTGGTCGCAGTCGACGGCGTGGATTTCGACGTCACCGAACACGAGGTCATGGGGCTGATCGGCCCCAACGGCTCGGGCAAGTCGACCACGCTCAACCTGATCTCCGGCGCGCTCGCGCCCACCGACGGCGAGATTACCCTGCGCGGCACGCCGGTCACCGGCCTCCCCGCCCGCACCATCGCGCGCCGCGGCGTCGCGCGCACCTTCCAGCTCGTGCGCCTGCTGCCGTCGATGAACGTGATGGACAACGTCATGGCCGGTGCCGTCTTCGGCCACCGCCGCCGCTGGGGGCCGGGCGCGCGCAAACAGGTGATGGAGATCCTCGACAAGGTCGGCCTTGCCCAGCGGGCCAAGGCGCCGGTTGGCGGGCTCACCTATATCGACACCAAGCGGGTGGAGCTGGCCCGCGCGCTTGCGGGCGACCCCGAGATCCTGCTGCTCGACGAATGGCTCGCCGGGCTCAACCCGACCGAGCTGCACGCCGGGATCGAGCTCATCCACGCGCTCCGCGACGAGGGCCGCACCATCATCATGGTCGAACATGTGATGGATGCGATCCGCTCGCTCTGCGACCGCTGCGTGGTGATGTCGTCTGGCAAGAAGATCGCCGAGGGCACCCCCGACGAGGTCCTCTCCGAGCCCGAAGTCGTACGCGCCTACCTGGGAGACGACGATGCTTGAGGTACGCGGGATCTCGGCCGCCTACGGCCAGCACATCGCCCTCGAGGGCGTCTCGCTCCATGTGAAGCCCGGCGAGATCGTGGTCATCCTCGGCGCCAACGGGGCGGGCAAATCGACCCTGCTCAAGGCGGTGAGCGGGATCTGCGAGGGCAAGGTCTCGGGCTCGATCACCATGAACGGCCACGAGCTGGTGGGTGAGAGGCCCGACCGGATCGTCGAGGAAGGCGTCGCGCTCGTCCCCGAGGGCCGCGGAATCTTCCCCGATCTCACAGTCGAGGAAAACCTGCTGCTCGGCGCCTATGCAAAGCGCGCCAAGGACGACGAAGCCGCCAATCTGACCCGTGTCTACACGCTGTTCCCCAAGCTCCGCGAACGCCGCAAACAGGCGGTGCGCACCATGTCGGGCGGCGAACAGCAGATGGTCGCCATTGGCCGGGCGATGATGTCGAAACCCGCGGTGCTCACCCTTGACGAGCCGTCGCTCGGGCTCTCGCCGCTGCTCTGCCGCGAGCTGTTCCAGAGCCTCACGGCGGTGCGGGAAACCGGCATCGGCATCCTGCTGGTCGAGCAGAACGCCCGCGCCTCGCTCGCCA
>JAGRMP010000495.1 GCA_020441225.1 Maritimibacter sp.
TGGCGGCGGGGCTGGGCGCCCGGCCATCGCTCGGCTACCCGGGCCAGAAATACGAAACCGGGCTCGACGCCATCGAAGAGATCGAGGTGATCGCCCAGGAGCTGGCGGCCGAGACCTTTGCCGCGCGGTATGCCGAGATCCGGGTCGCCTCGGGGGCGATGTCCAACCTCTACGCCTTCATGGCGCTGACACAGCCCGGCGACCGGATCATTGCGCCGCCTGCGTCGATCGGCGGTCACGTCACCCATCACGCGCCCGGGGCCGCCGGGCTCTACGGGCTCGAGATCCACCCGGCCCCGGTCAACGCGGCGGGCTACACGGTGGATATCGACGCGCTGGCGGCGCTGGCGCGCGCGGTGAAGCCGAGCCTGATCACGCTCGGCGGCAGCCTCAATCTGTTCGAGCATCCGGTGGCGCAGGTCGCCGAGATCGCCCGCGAGGTGGGCGCGAAGCTCCTGTTCGACGCCGCGCATCAATGCGGGATCATCGCCGGCGGCCAATGGCGCAACCCGCTCGCCGAAGGCGCCGACGTGATGACCATGTCGACCTACAAGAGCCTCGGCGGGCCGCCGTCGGGGCTGATCGTGACCAATGACGCCGGTATCGCCCAGCGGCTGGACGCCATCGCCTTTCCCGGGATGACCGCGAATTTCGACGCGGGCAAGTCGGCGGCGCTGGCGATTTCGCTCCTCGACTGGCGCGAGTTCGGCGCCGATTACGCCCGCCACATGATCTCGCTCGCCGAGGTGATGGCGGAAGCGCTGGCGAGCGAGGGCATGCCGGTCTTTCGCGGATCCGACGGCTACACCCGCTCGCACCAGTTCGCGCTGGAGGCCGCGCGTTTCGGCGGTGGCCAGAGGGCCGCGCAGGCGCTCTACCAGGCGGGCTTCCTCGCCTGCGGCATCGGCCTGCCAGTGGCGGAGGTCGCGGGCGACATGAACGGGCTGCGTCTCGGCACGCCCGAGATCGTCCGCTGGGGCGTAAGCGAAGCCGACGCGCCGCGCCTCGCCCGGCTGATCGCCCGGGCGCTCACCGCCGACGACCCCGCCACGCTCGCGCCGGAAGTGGCCGAGTGGCGCAAAACCTTCTGCCGGTTGCACTACATACGCAACGACTGATCCCCTTCGCAGAACCTCGCTTGCCCTGCCCCGCCGGTTCCGCAGCCAGTGGGCCAGCCGGAAACACTGTGTCTCGCAGGAATTAACCGGGGCGAAAGGTTCGATATGTTACATTGCACCCGTATTTCGCAGCGCCTGGGGGGGCGACCGTGCTTCATTCCGTAAAGATATACGTTGGTCTTTTGGCGGCTCTGATCCTGTCGGCCTGTGCCCATACCACGGTCAAGCCCGGGTTTGTCGAAGAAATCGCGCGGGTCGAGCCCGCCGGGTTCACCTGCTGCGCCGAGCCCGAGAAATTCTACCCCGAACCGCTCATCACCACCGCCTTTACGCTCGCCGACCGGATCGGCTCGCAGGTGGCGCTGAAAATGTACGGCGGCTACCAGCAGAACGGCTTCCCCGGTCGGCTCGCCGGCAAACCGGCGGCACAGGCGGCGCTCATGGCCCGGCTGCAGCCGCTCGATCTCGTCTTTTCCGCCAACAAGAGCTATGCGTGGGGCAACCTCATTCCGGGCCGGTTCACCCATGGCGTCGTCTACCTCGGCACCGAGGCGGAGCTGCGCCGCGCGGGGCTGTGGGAGCTTGCCGCCCTCGCACCCCTGCGTGACGATATTCGCGCGGGCAACCTCTTTATCGAAGCGGTCACGCCCGAGGTGCGGATGCTGAGTGCGGCCAAGGTGATCGAGGCCGACGCCGCCGCGATCCTGCGCCCGGCGCTCGCGGCTGAGGCGCGCGCCCGGACTTATGCGACCCTCGCCGGCAACATCGGCGTACCCTATGACTACACGTTCGACGTCGCCTCGACCGACCGGCTCGCCTGTACCGAACTCGTCAACCTTGCCCTGCCGGGGCTGGGGATCCGCACCCGCATGGCCTATGGGCGCGAAGTAATCTTCCCTGACGAGATCGTGGCCCAGGCGATCCGGGGCGAAAGGATGCGGGTCGTGGGCTACATGGTCGGCACCGAAGGCGGCTTCGCCTGGCGCAATACCCATTCGCTCATGGCCGATATCGCCGCCTATTGGGGCGTGCCGGGGTCGTAGCCGGTGGTTGTGCGCTTTGTGCTACCGCGTGACACAAACCGCGCCCCGCTCCGAGGCTTCAGAAAAACGCCTGCAACCCGGTCTGCGCGCGGCCGAGGATCAGCGCGTGCACGTCGTGGGTGCCCTCGTAGGTGTTGACCGTCTCGAGGTTGATCATGTGCCGGATCACCCCGAAGCCGCCCGAGATCCCGTTGCCGCCATGCATGTCGCGCGCCGCCCGGGCGACGTCGAGCGCCTTGCCGGTGTTGTTGCGCTTGATGAGCGAGATCATCTCCGGTGCTGCGCGCCCCTCGTCCATCAGCCGCCCGACCCGCAAGCTCGCCTGGAGCCCCAGCGCGATCTCGGTCTGCATGTCGGC
>JAGRMP010000496.1 GCA_020441225.1 Maritimibacter sp.
CGCTTCGACAGCGCCTCGCCCTGCGGGCCGGTGAGCAGCGAGTGGTGCGCGAAGGCGGGCACCGCGCCGCCGAGCGCGGTGATGATCTGGATCTGGGTGCCGGTGTTGGTCACGTGGTCGGAGCCGCGCACCACATGGGTGATGCCGAAATCGATGTCGTCGCAGACGCTCGCGAGGGTGTAGAGAAACTGCCCGTCGGCGCGGATCAGCACCGGGTCGGAGACGGAGGCGGCGTCAATCGAGATCTCGCCGAGGATGCCGTCGTCCCAATTGATCCGCTCCTGGTCGAGCTTGAAGCGCCAGTGGCCCGCGCCCCGCTCGGCGCGCAGACGGTCCTTGTCGGCCTCGCTGAGCGCGAGGGCAGCGCGGTCATAGACCGGGGGACGCCCCATGTTGAGCTGCTTCTTGCGCTTGAGGTCAAGCTCGGTGGGCGTCTCGAAGGCCTCGTAGAACCGGCCTTTGTCGCGCAGATCCTGCGCGGCCTCTTCGTAGCGTTCGATCCGGGCGGACTGGCGTTCGATCCGGTCCCAGGCCAGGCCGAGCCATTCGAGGTCTTCCCGGATCGCGTCGGCGTATTCCTGTTTGGACCGTTCCGGGTCGGTGTCGTCGAGCCGCAGGATGAAGGTGCCGCCCTGCGCCCGAGCGATCAACCAGTTGAACAGCGCGGTGCGCAGGTTGCCGATGTGAAGGTAGCCGGTGGGCGAAGGGGCGAAGCGGGTAACGGTCATGGGTGTCTCCTGTGCGGCGGAGCTTTTTCACAAAGCTCGGGACTTGTCTACATGGGAGCCCGGGCAGTCGGGGCATGGCTTGCGCTCGGCCGGGTTTGGGAGAATGCTGGCGCCGGTCGGCCGGAGGATGGGATGACGGATGCGGGACAGGAGCCCGGGTTGCCCCCGGGGCTCGACGAGATCGAGCGTCTGGCGCTGGCGGCGGTCGAGGCCCTGCCGGACGGGTTCCGGTCGCCGGCCCGCGGCGTGGTGCTGCGGGTCGAGGACCTGGCCGACGACGCGCTGCTCGACGAGATGGGCATTGCCGATCCGTTCGAGCTGACCGGGCTTTACGACGGGATCCCCCTGACGCTGAAATCCGTCGCCGACCCGGCGCCGCAGCCGGACGTGATCTGGCTGTTTCGCCGGGCAATCCTCGACGAATGGATCGCGCGCGGCGACGTGACGCTCGAGGTGCTGGTTGCGCATGTGATGGTGCACGAGCTGGCGCATCATTTCGGTTGGTCGGATGACGATATCGCGGCGATCGACCGGTGGTGGGAGTGAGCCGGTTGGGGTGAGAAAGCGGCTTCGAAGCCGCTTTTACGCGATTTCGAAATCGCGTTTCCGGGGCGTGCGGGTTTGTCCTGTTTATGGAAACTGATTGTTCTGCTGTGAAGTCAAACACTTGCCTGGGTGGTGTCCGGCAACAGGCCGCTGCGCCCAGGCTCAGTTCGCGGTGATCGGGTAGCGGTCGGCGAGTTCGTCGAGGCCAGCGCGGACAAGATCCCTCAGCACCGTTTCGTCCACGTCCGAGAGCTTGTTGAGATAGAGGCAGGACTTGCCCAGCTTGTGCTTGCCGAGCCGGGCGAGCTCGTCATCGAAATTGCTGTAGCCGGGCATGATATAGACCACCAGGTTGGTCTTGCGCGGGCTGAAGCCGGTGGCGCAGAAGTCGCCCTCGCGGCCGCTTTCGTAGCGGTAATGGTACGACCCGTATCCGACGATCGAGGGCCCCCACATCCGCGGGCGCCACCCGGTCACCTCGCGAAAGATCGCGTCGAGTCGCTCTGCGTCGGCGCGGCGCGTGGGGTGCTCGACGGATGCGAGGAACCGGGTCACGGCGGCGTCGGTCGCGCGGGTCTTGTTCTGGGTCTCACTCATCACATGCCCTTCACGTTGTCGTGCAGTTCGGATCGCTTCGCGTCTGGATCACGTAGGCTGACGATAGCGTAACAGAACCACAGGGAGGACAACATGTCCGTGAACGACATCAGGATGAACCGCCGTGCGCTTCTCGCCGGGGCCGCGGCGTTGCCGATGACCGCGAGCGGGGCTTTTGCCGCCGCCGAGATGCTCGGTGCGGCGACGACGCGGTTCAACCGCTTCGGGCTGGGCGGATTCGAAGTGACCGCGCTGCTAGCGGGCTCGCGGCTGATGGAAAACCCGCATGGCATGTACGGCGTGAACGTCTCCGACGAAGAATTTGCCGCCGCCGCTGCGGATGCCAATATCCCCGCCGACAGGATGCAGGGGTTCTTCACCCCCACCGTGGTCAATACCGGTGCCGAACTCGTGCTGTTCGACACCGGGCTGAACCCTGCGGGGATCAGCTCTGCGCTCGCCGAGGCGGGCTACACGCCGGACCAGGTCGATGTGGTGGTCATCACCCATATGCACGGCGACCATATCGGCGGCATCGCCGATGACGCGGGCATGCCGACCTTTCCCAATGCGCGCTACGTCACCGGGGCGGTCGAGTTCGACGCCTGGGACATGTCGGGGAACGAGGGGTTCGAGGCCAAGGTGCGGCCGCTGGCCGAGAAGATGACTTTTCTCGACGGCGGCGGGTCGGTCGCCTCGGGGATCACCGCGGTCGAGGCCTTCGGACACACGCCGGGCCATATGGGTTACATGATCGAGAGCGACGGCGAAGTGCTGCTGCTCGCGGCCGATTTCGCCAACCATTACGTGTTTTCGCTTGCGAACCCGGAATGGCATTTCGGCTTCGACATGGACAAGGAGATGGCGGTGGCCTCACGCAAGGAGGTGCTGGGGATGCTCGCCGCCGACAGGCTGCCGTTCATCGGCTATCACATGCCCTGGCCGGCGCTCGGCTATGTCGAGGCGAAAGGCGACGGCTTTCAGTACGTGCCGTCGAGCTACCAGATGATGCTCTAGGCGGTCCCTCGGGGGACGGGTGCGGACCGCGTGGGGCCTAATAGGCCCGCGCGCGCGCCTCTGCCAGCGCTGCAGGGTCGTAGGGATCGTAGGTCGGCGGCGGCGCGGTACGCTGGGCGCGGGACTTGGCTGCCAGTTTCTCGACATAGCGCGCGGTCGCCTCGGCGGAGGCGGGCAGGTGGGTCCAGGGAATGTCGACGCGCCCACCGCGCCCGGCCGGGCTCTTGCGCATCGCGAAGCTCACCCAGCGCGCGGCCGGGAAGAACCCGACCGAGACACTGCGCACCGAGACCGAGGCAAGGTCGGTCCAGGGCCGCGGCTTGCGGCCCATGACGGAAAAGCCGCGCGCGTCGCAGGCGAAGGCAGGACGCGGGTTTGCAAGTGCGATCACGGCCCGCAAAGCGGTCACGAATCCTCCGGCGAAGAACAACGCCGGCCAGAACCAGGCCAGCGACGGCCCGCCGGTCTGGGCGCCGAAGATCTGCCACAGCCGGGTGCCGACGAGCAGGAACACGGCGCCCAGCGTCGCGGCCGCGTAGAGCCTCTTGCGACTGGGATAGATCTCGATTCTGTCCATTGATGCACCCCGGTGACATGACCTGACAGCGGAGAGGGTAGCACCGCGGTATGACCGAATTCGGGCGGGGTTGGATCGCTTTGACGTCAGGTCTTGTCGCGCCAGCGGTTGGCGACCGGGTAGCGGCGGTCGAGCCAGAAAGCGCGGCGGGTGAGGCGGGCCCCCGGAGCGGACTGGAAGCGCTTGTATTCGCTTATGAAAATCAGGTGTTCGACCCGTTTCACCACGTCCCGGTCGAAGCCTTCGGCGACCAGCTCCCCGACGCTCGCTTCGCGGTCGATCAGCCCGTCGAGGATCGCGTCGAGCACCTCGTAGGGAGGGAGCGAATCCTCGTCCTTCTGGTCTTCGCGCAGCTCGGCCGAGGGGGGCTTGTCGATCACCGAGGGCGGGATGACTTCCCCGGCCGGCGCCCGCATCCAGGGCCGGTGATTGGCATTGCGCCAGCGGCAGGTTTCGAACACCCGGGTCTTGTAGAGATCCTTGAGCGGGTTGTAGCCGCCCGACATGTCTCCGTAGATCGTGGCATAGCCCACCGCGACCTCGGATTTGTTCCCCGTCGTCAGCAGCATTTCCCCGAACTTGTTGGACAGCGCCATGAGCAGGAGCCCGCGCAGGCGGGACTGGATGTTTTCCTCGGTCACGTCCGGCTTGGTCCCTTCGAAGAAGGGTGCGAGCGCCTCGGTGACGGCGGCGCGCGGGCCGGAGATGGGCAGCGTGTCGAGCCTTGTGCCGAGCGCTTTCGCCACCGCTTCGGCATCGTCGAGGCTGGATTGCGAGGTGTATTCGGACGGCAGCATGACGCAGCGGACATTCTCGGGTCCGAGCGCGTCGGCGGCGATGGCGGCGACCAGCGCGCTGTCGACCCCGCCCGAGAGGCCGAGCAGCGCCTTTTTGAACCCGGTCTTGGCGAAGTAATCGCCGAGCGCGATCACCATGGTGCGGTAATCCGCCTCCCAGGCGTCGGGTTCGGGGGTGACCGGGCCGGGCCGGATCCGCCAGCCGTCCGCGGTGTGTTCCAGGTCGACATGGGCGATCGCGTCGTCGAACTGCGGAAGCTGGAAGGCGATCTCGCCGCCCGGATTGATGCCGAAGCTCGCGCCGTCGAAGACCTGGTCGTCCTGCCCGCCGGTCATGTTGAGATAGACCAGCGGCAGCCCGGTCTCCACGACCCGCGCGCGCATTTTCTCGTGCCGCAGCGCGACCTTGCCGCGGTGATAGGGCGAGCCGTTGGGCACGACGAGGATCTGCGCGCCGGCGTCGGCCATGGTCGAACAGACATGGTCTTCCCACCAGGCGTCTTCGCAGATCGGGGTGCCGATCAGCAGCGGGCCGATGCGGAAGGGCCCCTGGTCGGGGCCGCGGGCGAAGAGGCGCTTTTCGTCGAAGACATCGGTGTTGGGCAGCACCTGTTTCAACACGCGGAGCGCGACGCGGCCGCCGTCGCAGATATGGAGCGCGTTGTAGAGCGCGGTGCCGTCGTGGAAAGGTGCGCCGATGGCCAGCGGCGGCCCATCGGCGGTGTCGGCCGCCAGCGCCTCGACCGCCGCCATGGCTTCGCGGTAGAAGGCCGGGCGCATCACCAGGTCCTGCGGCTGGTAGCCGATGGTGAACATCTCGGGCAGCATGACCAGATCGGCGCCCGCCGTTTTCCCGGTCTCCCAGGCGGCGCGCGCCTTGGCGATGTTGCCGGGAATGTCGCCGAGCGTGGGGGCGAGCTGGGCCAGGGTCAGGCGAAAGGTCTCACTCATCGGGGCGCCTTTGGGATCGGGAAGCTGCGTCGGAACTCGGGTGCAGGTTTAGCAGGTTTGCGGGCGAGGGAAAGCAGCGCCGGGCGCAGGGGCGGATCGCGACCGGTGCCGCCCCGGCGCGGGTCCGGGATGTGTGCAGGGGATGCGACGGTTTCGAACCGGCGAAAGTCTTGCCCCCCGCATGGGGTTCTTCTAGGGTCTGCGACAGCCGGGGGGCCGCAGCGCGCGCACCGGACCGGACGGGGACCGGAAGGACACGCCCATGACACTTGTGACGACTTTTTCTGCACGCCCGCGCAACCTGGGGCTCAAGGGCTGTGCCCTGGGGTTGGGACTGGGGTTGGCGCTGGCAGTTCCGGGCGCGGCCCTTGCCCAGGCCAGCGGCACGGAAACCGTTCAATACGAGGACGGCACCTTCTATGAAGGTGAGCTCAAGGACGGGGTGCGCCACGGCGCCGGCACGCTGCGCACGCCGAACGGCTACGAATACACCGGCACGTTCGTCGACGGCGAGATCCGGGGCGAGGGCACCGCGCGTTTCCCCAACGGGTCGGTCTACGAGGGCGGGTTTGCCGCCGGGCGGCCGCACGGGCTGGGCAAGGTGACCTATCCCGACGGGACGGTCTACGAGGGCGACTGGATCGACGGCAAGATCAACGGGTCCGGGGTTGTGACCTATGCCACGGGCTTCACCTACGAAGGCGCGTTCCGCAACGGCGAACACAACGGCAAGGGCCGGCTCGAAAGCCCGTCGGGCTCGGTCTATGAGGGCGACTGGGCGATGGGTGTCAAAGAGGGTTCGGGCAAGCTCACCGAGGCCGACGGCACGATCTACACCGGCACTTTCAAGGACGGCCAGCCCGACGGGCTCGGTACGCTCAAGAGCTCCGATGGCACCACCTACGAAGGCGGTTGGCAGCAGGGGCGGATGCACGGTGCGGGCCGGCTCACCTTTCCCGACGGGTCGGTCTACGACGGGCCTTTCGAGGAGGGGCTGCGCACCGGCCAGGGCAAGATCACCTATGCCAACGGCGACGTCTATATTGGCGATTTCGTCGCCGGGAAGCGTTCGGGCGAGGGCACGCTGACCGGGGCGGACGGCTACAAATACGAAGGCAGCTGGGTCGACGGCCAGAGCGACGGCGCCGGGGTCGAGACCTATGCCGACGGTTCGGTCTATTCCGGCCAGTTCCGCGCCGGTCTGCCCGACGGCGAGGGCGAGCTGACCAAGGCGGACGGCTCGAGTTACAAGGGCGGCTTCCGCGACGGTGTGTTCGAAGGCCAGGGCCTGCGCACCTATCCCGACGGATCGAGCTACGAAGGCGGTTTCGTCGCCGGTCAGTTCGAGGGCTCGGGGGTCTGGACCCTTGCCGATGGCACGACCTATGACGGCGGTTTCAAAGGTGGGACCTACGACGGTCAGGGCAAACTCACCCGCGCCGACGGGACGGTCTACGAAGGCGGCTTTGCCGACGGTCTGTACCAGGGCGAGGGCACGCTGACGTTGCCGGACGGGACGGTCTATGCCGGGGAGTTCGGTGCCGGGCTCTATGAAGGCGACGGCACGCTGACCGAGGCGGACGGCTATATCTACGCCGGTTCCTGGCTTGGCGGGGTCGAGCACGGGCAGGGCATGGCGACCTATCCCGACGGAACCACCTACGAAGGCGCGTTCGAGAACGGAATCCGCGAAGGCCAGGGGCTTGCGATCTACCCCGACGGCAGCCGGATCAACGACATCTGGGTTGGGGGCGTGGCGCAGTCGATGCTGGGTGGTCCGCAGGCCGGAGATGCGGCGGCGGACGGTGCAGCGGCGGGTGGTGCAGCGGCGGACGGTGCCGCGGCGGACGGTGCGGCGGCAGATGGGGCGGCGGCAGATGGGGCGGCGGCGGAGGCCCCGGCCCAGTAACGCGGGCGACTGCGGCGCGGCGACGCTCGATCCAAGAAAACCAAGCGGCACCCCGGGAGACGGGATGCCGCTTGTTTTTTTGATCCGGTGAGTGAGATTTCCGCCCGTGTCAGGCGGCCAGCAACCGGGCGAAGGCGCCGTGGGCCGGCTGTGCCGGGGCGGCGGTCCGGGCGCCGTGGCGCACGCCGCGGTAGCACAGCTCGATTGTCCGCGCGGTTCTGGCCGGCTGCGCGGCAATGCCGTCATGGGCGACGCCGCGATAGGTGAGCGCCTGCGCGGTGCGGGCGGGGGTGGCCTTGGTGCCGGTGTGGGCGATGCCGCGGTAGATGAGATCGGTCATTGTCTTTGTCCTTCTGGAAATGTTCTGTTCGTCTGGTTTGCGCTTGTTTGATGCGTTTCGTTCAACGCTGAGATGACCTTGCCAGAGACCGTTCGAGGCGTCTGTGAACCGGTTCACTGCTTCGTTTCCCGGCTCTGCGCCGGTCTCGCCCGCCCCCGAAACGCAAGCGGCACCCCGGGATGCGGGATGCCACTTGATCGGTGCACCGGTTGTCTGGGGCGGGTTGCCCGCTGACCTCAGGCCGCCAGCAGCGCGGCAAAGGCGCCGGATTCGGAGGGGGCGGTCTCTGAGCCGTAGCGCACGCCGCGGTAGCACATCAGGGCGGGCGCGGCGGCGGCCGGGGCGGCAAGGCCGTCGTGGTCTACACCGCGATAGGTGAGCGTTTGTGCGGTGCGGGCGGGGATCGACTTGGTGCCGGAATGGGCGACGCCGCGGTAGATGAGATCGGTCATGTGTCTGGTCCTTCTTTCTGAATGGTCGTTCGGTTCGGTTTGCGCTTTGCGTTTCGTTCAACGCTGAGACCACCCTGCCAGAGCCTGTCCGAGGCGTCTGTGAACGGGGTCACTGCCGCGAAACCCCGCCTGTAGAAGGCTTCGAGTGCCCCGGCGCGCGGAAACTCCGCGCAGCAGAAGGATCGGGAACCTGTGGTCAGATCGACACCGCACCGCTAGCCTGACGGGACGGGCGGCACCGACTGGCCCCCAGCTATCTGGAGACGGCCATGGCAGACGACGCTTCGCAGACCCCGCCCGCTTTCGACGGAGAGGAGGCCAACGCGCTGTTGCCTGTGCCGGCACGGCGACTGCTGCGGTCCGGTGCCGTCGACGGTGCGGCCGAGGGCGCGCGCAGCCTTGCCGCGCCCGGGCTGGTGCTGGTCTGCGATCTGTCGGGCTTTTCGCGCATGGGCGCGGAGACGGTGGCGCGCTCCGAACGCGGGGCCGAGGCGCTTCAGGCGGTCATCGACGGGGTGTTTGCCCGGATCGGTGCCATCATCGCCCGCCATGGCGGCGCTGTCCTCTACTATGCCGGCGATGCGGTCGCGGTGCACTGGCCCGCCGGAGCGGATCCGGCCGCCGCCCTGCGCGCGGGCGTGGCCTGCGGTCTCGCGGTGCAGGCGGAGGTCGGTGCCGATCCGGTGGGCGACCGGTCGATCGAGATGCGGGCCGGCCTCGGGCTGGGCGAGATGTGGCTGGTCGAGACCGAGGCCCCCGGCGGGCGGCAGGCGGTGTTCTGCGGCCCCGTGCTCGAAGACCTGGCCGGGCTCGACCTGGCCGCAAGCGGCGTACGGCTCACGCCGGCCGCGCTGGGTCTGGTTGCCGGCGACGCCCGGGTCGAGATCGGGGCAGGAACGGATATCGCCCGGGCCGTCGCCCCGGAGGATCGGCCTGCCGCTGCCGCGCCCGGCCGGTTCGACGTCGGCCCCTGGCTAAGGGCGCACCAGCGTGCGGGCCTGACGCTCGGACGCGATTGGGCGGCGGAGTTTCGGCAGGTCCATGTGCTGTTCCTGCGCGCCCCCGGCTTCGGCTTTTCGGGCGAGGACGACACCGGCGCGGCGGCGGCGGCGCTGCGCGCGATTGCGACGGCGGTCGAGGGAGCGGGCGGGACGCTGGTGCAGAGCTGTTTCGACGACAAGGGACTGGTCGGTATTGCCGCCTGGGGGCTGTCGACCCGGGTCTGGGAAGACGGGGCCGAACGCGCCGTACGGGCTGCGCAGGCCCTGGCAGAGGACCCGGCAGGGCCCTTCGTGGCGGCGGTGACGGCGGGAAAGGTCTTTGCCGGGTTGATCGGCGCGCCCGGGTATTACCAGCATGTCGCGATCGGCGATGCGGTGAATCGGGCAGCGGCGATGAGCGTCGCCGCGCGTGCGCCGGTCACGCTCGATGCCGAGACCAGGGCCGCCGTCGCCCGCCGGTTCGAGGCGCAGGAAGTCGCCCGGCTGCCGCTCAAGGGGCAGGCCGGAGAGGCCGTGGTCTATGCCGTTACGGCCGAGCGGTTGCGCCAGCTCGCCCATGAGGGCGCCCTGATCGGGCGGCAGGCGGAACGGGCGCGGCTCGACGAGATCGCCGGGGCGCTCGCGCGGGACGAGGCGGCGGACCTGAGCCTCACCGCCGACGCGGGCATGGGCAAGTCGCGGCTCGCCGCGTGGTTCGAGACCGCGCTCGACCGGGCCGGGGTGGCGCATCTGCAGATCCAGGGCGACGCGATCCGCCGGGCAATCAGCTATGCGCCACTGGTGCCCCTGGTGTCGGAGCTGCTCGGGCTCGCGCCGGGTGCGGATGCGGCGGCCTGCCGGGCGGCGCTCCTGCGCCACCTCGACCCGGTCCGTGAACCGCTCCTGCCGCTGCTCTCGCCGCTTCTGCCGGTCGCGTTCCCCGAAACCGACGCCTCGCAGGCGTTGGCCGGCGCGGGACGGGCGGTCGAGACGCGCGAGCTTGCCGTGGAGCTTCTGACGGGACTGCTGGGACCGGACCGGATCATGCTGGTGGTCGAAGACGCCCATTGGCTCGACTCGGCGAGCTGGCAGCTCCTCGACGTGCTGACCCGGCGCGCGCCGGTCTCGGTCTGCCTCGTCACCCGGCCGCTCGGCCCCGACGATGTGCCGACCGAGGCGCGGCGGTTCCTCGACCGCGACCGGGTCGAGACACTGACGCTCGCGATGCTGGATGCGGAGGACAGCGGCGCGCTGGCGGCGCAGACGCTGGGGGCGAAGGATGCCGCGCCCCGGCTGGCCGAGCTTCTGCACCAGAAGGCGGCGGGGCATCCGCTGTTCACCATGGCGCTCGTCCAGGCGCTCGACGCCCGTGGGCTGGTGGCGGTCGAGAAGGGCTATGCGCATCTCAGGCTCGGCGAGGCGGGGCTGGCGCATCTCGACATCCCCGCCGACGCCGCGGGCGCGATCCGCGAGCGGATCAGCCGGTTGTCCCCGTCCGAGCAGCTCACCATCCGGGCGGCGGGGGTGCTGGGGCGGAGTTTCGACGCCGAGACGCTGGCGGCACTGCACCCCGCGGCCGATCTACCCGCGGTCGAGGCCGATCTCGCGCGGATCGCCGAGACCGGGCTGATCGCGCCGGAGCCCGGGGGGGGCTGGGCCTTCGACCACGCCATCGTGGCAGACGCCGCCTATCACTCGCTGGTCACCGATCAGGCCCGGCAGCTGCACGCGGCGGCGGTCGCGCTGATCGAGGCGCGGGCGGGCGATGCCCCGGATGCGGGCGACCTCGCGCTGCTCGCGCACCATGCCGAGCGGGCGGGGGACCGGGAAGCGGCGCTGCGCCATCTCGCGGCGGCGGGGGAGAGCGCGCGGGCCGCCTATGCCAATCTCGAAACGGTCGACTTTCTCACCCGGGCGTTGCGCCTCGCGGAGGACGGGGCGGGCGGGGTGGCGGAGCTGACCCGGGCGCAATGGCGCTACGACATCGCCTATGCGCTGCGCGCGCTGGGCCAGTACCAGCGGTCCGAGGATTTCCTGAAAGCCTGTATCGCCGATCTCGACCGGCCGCCGCCCGAAACCGGCTGGCAGGCAGCGCGCGGTTTGTTCGGCGGTTACGCCAATTTCCGCATGCGCCCGCACCAAGACCGCCAGCCCGAGGCCGTGCGCGCGCCGGTGATCCTGGCGGCGGATGCGACGATGATGCTCTCGGAACTGCATTACGAGCTCAACAAGATCC
>JAGRMP010000497.1:0-4124 GCA_020441225.1 Maritimibacter sp.
CGCTTGCGGACGATCTCGACGCCCCGCTGGCGGGCGCCCTTGGCCATCGCCATGGTCACATCCGCCGGGTTGATATAGCCGTCCGTCGGGTGATAGAGCGCGCCCTGCAGATCCTCGGTGCGCACCAGCGGCCAGCGCTCCTTGATCTGGTCGGGGCTCAGCCATTCGTAGGGAATGCCGACCGTCTCGGCGGTCGAGGCGTAGAGCTGAAACTCGTCCATCCGCGCCCGCGATTGCGCCATGCGCAAGTTGCCCACGACCGAAAACCCGGCGTTCAGCCCGGTTTCCTCTTCCAGCGTCTTGTAGAACTTCACGGAGTAATCGTGGATATGGCTCGTGGCATAGCCCATGTTGAACAGCGGCAAGAGCCCCGCGGCATGCCAGGTCGAGCCCGACGTGAGCTCGTCGCGCTCGAGCAGCACCACGTCCTTCCAGCCCGCCCGCGCCAGGTGATAGGCGATCGAGGCGCCGACCGCGCCCCCGCCGACGACAAGCGCTTTGACATGGGTTTTCATCTGCCGACTCCCTTGGGCGATTTTCACCCACTCTGCCCGAGTGCGCCCGACCTGCAAACCGGCCGCCGACGCTTGGGGCGACGAAACCGACGCCGGCCCGCCATGCCACTGCCGCGCTTTCGCCGCATCGCCCCGGCAGATTGGTGGCGTTTCATCTGGTATTTCCGAAAGGACCGGTCATGAGTTCCGCCCCCCGCCGCCGCCGTTTCGCCGCCGCGGCGCTTGGCAATCTTAGCCTTCTGCCCGCCCTCGTCCTGCGCCGTCCCTTCCCGCGCGACCGGGTCGATGCCGGCCCCGCCCAGATCCTCCTGAGCTTCCTGCTCACCGCCGTCGCCGCCGCCGGCTACTACCTGTGGCTGGGCTGGCCGGTCGAAGGGCTCGACCCCTATGGCGTGGCGCCGTTCTTCGGCGGTGAAATCCTGATCCTCGCGAGCGTCACCCTCGGGGCGCTCCTGGTCGCGAACGGGCGCCGGATCGGCCCGGCGCTGGTCATGGTCAACCTTTCCTCGCTCCCGGTTTTCCCGCTCACCATCGTCCTCGTTTCCCTGTGGCCCGAAAGCGTCGTCAGCTGGATCGCGGTCATGCTGGTGCAGCTCGTCCTGCCCGCCCTCGCGCTCCTGCGGACCCTCGTGCGGCCCGGGCGGTTCGGCCGGCTGGCCGGGGTGCCGGCCTATGTCCTGCTCGTCGCCAGCACCGCCGCCTGGCTCCTTTTCGTGCCCCAGACCGATCTGTTCTACACCGACTATGGCGACGAGGCCTATGCCGACGAAGGTCCCGAGATCGTTACCGAAGAGCTCTATTACGCCCAGCCCGCGCTGATGCAGACCGCGTTCGACCGGCTCGCCCCCGGCGACCCGGATCGCCCCGAGCTGTTCGCCGTGCTGGGCGGCGGCTACGCCTACCAGTCGGTGTTTCTCAGCGAGGTCGACCGCGTCGGCGACCTGCTCGCCGCGCGCCACGGCGCCGATCACGTCATCGCGCTTGCCAACAGCGCCGACGCCCCGATGCGGCTGCCGATGCTCGGCCATCACAACCTTGCCGCGGCGCTCGCGGGCGTATCCGCGCGGATGGGCCCCGAAGACACGCTCCTCCTGTTCCTCACCTCGCATGGCAGCGAGGACAGTTTTTCGCTCTATTTCTACGAGGCCCAGTTCGAGGATCTGACCGCGCGCGACCTCGCCGAGACGCTTGACGCCGCCGACATTCCCAATGCCGTCATCGTCCTCTCCGCCTGCCATTCCGGCTCTTTCATCGACGAGCTTGCCGGCCCGTCGCGCCTCATCATCACCGCCGCGGCGGCGGACCGCACCTCGTTCGGCTGCGCCGACGGGCGCGACTGGACCGAATTCGGCCGGGCCTATTTCGACATCGCGCTGCGCGAGACACCGGATTTCCGCACCGCCTTCGCTCGGGCCACCGCGGTGATCGAAACCTGGGAGACCGAACAGGGACGCCGTCCGTCGCTGCCGCAGATCGCCGAGGGCGCCGAGATCGGCCCGGTGCTCGACCGGCTGTTCACCACCGCCGCGCCGCCGACCTAGATCAGCCCGCGCCAGGCCATGGCCGCGACAGCCAAACCGAAGACCACGAGCAGGCTCAGGGCGATGCCCGCGCCCCAGTTGATCCAGCGCGTAAGCCGCCGGTCCGCCCCGTCGACCCGGGTCAGATAGCGCTCGAACACCCGCGCCGCCCGGCGCAACCGCCGCGCATCCACCTGGCGCGCGAGCTTCGGATGTTCGGCCAGCGCCCGCGCCTCGACCAGCACCGCGCCTTCGCGGCGCAACCGGCGCGGCAACAGCCGCCCGGCCCGGGCAAACTTCGCCTCGAACCCGTCACCGCGGATGCCCAACCGCTCCTCCATCAGGGCGGCGATCTTGTCGAGGCGTTCATCGAGGTCCATGCGCCCTGCCTAGCCGGTTTGCGACCGAAGCTGAATCCCCTTTCTGCCGCCGCGCCCGCTTGCCCCGCGCCGCCGCATCGGCCATCAAGGCTCCATGCTCGAGACACAGATCCACGGTGACGACACCGCCCTGCCCCCGATCCTCGTCGTCCACGGCCTCTTCGGCTCTGGCCGCAACTGGGGCGTGATCGCCAAGCGGCTCTCCGATGCCCGCAAGCTGGTCACCGTCGACATGCGCAACCATGGCGCAAGCCATTGGGAGGACAGCCATTCCTACCATGACCTGGTCGCCGATCTCGCCGAAGTGGTCGATGCCTTTGGCGGCCAGATGGACGTGATCGGCCATTCGATGGGCGGCAAAGGCGCGATGATGCTCGCCCTCGACCGCCCCGCCATGGTCCGCCGCCTGCTGGTCGCCGACATCGCCCCGGTCGCCTACAGCCACACCCAGGTCCACCTGGTCCACGCCATGCGCGCGCTGGACCTCTCCCGCATCACCACCCGTACCGAGGCCGACGTGATGCTGGCCCAGCATGTCGCCGAACCCGACGTGCGCGCCTTCCTCCTGCAATCGCTCGACGTGCGCGGGCGCTGCTGGCGGCTCAACCTCGACGTGCTGGAACGCGACATGGAGCTCATAACCGGCTTCCCCGCCGTCTCCGGCCGGTTCGAGGGCCCGGCGCTGTTCCTCTCCGGCGCCAACTCGGATTACGTCCTGCCGCAGCACCGCCCGATCATCAAACGCCTGTTCCCGCAGGCGAAACAGGCCCGTATCCCCGGCGCCGGCCATTGGCTCCACGCCGAGAAACCGCGCGAGTTCGAGGCCGCGGCGCGGGTGTTCCTCAACGGCGAGGCCCCGGCCTGACCCGGCCGCCCCTGCCCCGGGCGCCCGAAGAGTGCTATGCCAAGGCGAAACCCAAACCCCGGGAGCCCGGACCCATGGCCGAGACCGCCACCAAGCCCACAGGCGTCGCCCTCATCGGCGCGGGCATGATCGCGCCCACCCATGTCGCGGCCCTCGCCGCGCTGCACAGCGCGCTCCGGCTCGACGTCGTGATCTCGCGCACCCCCGACCACGCCGCCCCTCTCGCCGCGCTCTACCACGGGCCCGCGCCCCGCTTCGCCGCCGATCTTGCCGACGTCACCGACAACCCCGACATCGCCTTCGCCATCGTCGCCACGCCCCCCAGCGTGCGCATCGACCTCATCGAAACCCTCGCAAAGGCCGGCAAGCACATCCTCCTCGAAAAGCCCCTCGCCCGGACCCTCGCCGAGGCCCGCACGGTGGTCGAGATCTGCGACCGCCATGGCGTCACCCTCGGCGTGATGTTCCAGCATCGCGCCCTGCCCGCCTCGCAGGCCGCCGCCGCCCGGATCGCCAGCGGCGCGCTCGGCAGGCTCGGCCTCGTCGAGATCAACGTGCCGCTGTGGCGCGACCAGTCCTATTACGACGCGCTCGGCCGCGGCACCTACGCCCGCGACGGCGGCGGCGTGCTGCTCACCCAGGCGATCCACACCATCGACCTGGCGCTCAGCCTGACGGCCCCGGTTGCAGGGCCCGTCGCAAAGGTCCAGGCCCTGACCGCCACCACGCCCCTGCACCGGATGGAGGCCGAAGACTACGCCGTCGCCGGTCTCACCTTCGCCGCCGGCGCCACCGGGTCGCTGGTCGCGAGCACCGCCACCTTCCCGCCCGGCCCCGAGACGAT
>JAGRMP010000497.1:4221-7260 GCA_020441225.1 Maritimibacter sp.
AAGGCGGCCCCGTCGTGGCCGACCACGCGCTCCACCAGGCGGTGATCGCCGATTTCGCCGCCGCGCTCGGCGCAGGTCGCCCACCGATGGCCACCGGGCGCGCGGGCCTCGCCGCCCACAGGCTGATCGACGCCATCGAACGCGCGTCGCGGACCGGCGCCGCCGCCGAGATCACCCCCGACTGAGGAAACCGCCCGTGCCTGCCCTCTTCTCCCGCAAAGCCCGCAGCCCCGCGATCAAAGCCCTCCGCCAGGCGCTGAACCGCCAGCTCGACGACCCCGACTGGGTCACGCTCGGCGGGCTCGGGGCAGCCCGCCTCGAACGCGCGCTGCGCAGGGAAGTCGGCCCCGGCCACAAGCTTCACGGCCAGACCCCCACCGCGCTCGCCCACGCGACCGCTTCCGACGATGTGCTCTTCGGCACCGAAGACGGTCGCCTCGCCCTCGTCCACCTCACACACAGCGGCACGCCCTCCGGCCCCGACTGGCCGTCCACGGGGTTCTATCCCTCGGTCGAGGATTTCGTGGCCGGGCTGCGCGCCGAGCGCACCCATGTCGCCGCTTTGGAAAAATCCTTCGCCCTCGGCGCCGAACACCCCGAGGGCACGCTCCTCTGCCCGTCCTGCGGCGCCGACTGGGGCGACGCGGAGGCCAGCAACGATTGCCCCGTCTGCGACGGCTGGGCCCTCGCCCGCCCCTGCCCGATCTGCAACGGCACCTGCGGTGCGATCTGGACCCGGGCGATCACCGACAGCCGCGACGAAGGCATCGCGATCTGGATCGGGAAATGCCAGGCCGATGCCGGATCGCCGCCCGCCACCTGAGGAAAGCCGCTCCCGGCGCTCTCTCACGCTCAGAACGACACGGCTCATCCCGCAGGCCGGCTTCGACCGTCACCCAATACGCCCCACGTCCGGTTGGATCGAAAGCCCCCGCCCTTTTCTTTGGTCCTGAAATACCTCGGGGGGTTCGGGGGGCTGGCCCCCCGAGACATCAACCGCCGGGAGTGGGAACAAGGCACCCGCCCTCGACCGGTGCCACCGGCCCGACAGGACTCGCCGCCCGATCCCGCCTCCGGCACGCCGACCTTGCTGGCGGGATCAGTGCGTCCAGACCGCCCGCCGGTTGGTGGCGAAGTTCTCGCCGTAGCCGCCCTTGCGGATATTGTGCCTGCGCTTGTGGGGTTCGGTCACCGTCGCCTCGATGCCCTTTTCGGCGGCATAATCGAGCGCGGCCTGTTTCGACGAGAACCGCAGCCGCACCTGCGCCTGGGTGTCGTCCGAAGAGGTCCAGCCCATCAGCGGGTCGAGGCTACGCGGCGCATCGGGCGCATATTCCAGCACCCAGGTCTTGGTCCGGGCCTGGCCGGACGTCATCGCGTTGCGGGCAGGCTGGTAGATGCGGGCGCGCATTCTGGGCTCTCCTTCGCTGACCTTCAGGGACAAGTACCCCGGCCCCGACGCGGCCTCAAATCCGGCGGGATGCCCGTTTTATCGGCAATGACGGCGGTTTTCGCAAGGTGAAAACACCGCAGAAACGGCGCCAAAAGCGCCGCCGCGACCGAATGGCCTCCACCCTGCCCGACCACGCTCCGATCCTCGACGGCCCGATCGAATTTCCCGATCCGAACCGGGCCAAGGCGGTCGCACAGAGGGTCGCCCGCCCCCGGACGCCCGACCGGACCGGGCCCGGACGCCGCGCGAAACCATTCCGCAGAAATCCGCTCCGATCCGGGAGCCACGCGGGAGATCACCGAAAGCTGTCCCGCCCCCTATCCGACACACCCCCGCCCCGACACGCCCCCGCCCCGACACGCCCCCGCCCCGACCCGTGCCGCAAAACCCGAAAACCGGCCGCAGGGCGACCCGGCCCCGATCCGCAAGGCCCCACCCCGGTTCCCGACGGTCCCGAGCCGGCCCGCTTCAGCCCGAGCCGGCGCGTATCAGCCCGAGGCAGCCGGCAACAGACCGGTGCACCGCGCAACAGACCGTGGCACCGCGCAACAGACCGTGGCACCGCGCAACAGACCATGGCGTCGCGCCACAGACCGTTGCGCCGCGCAACATTCCGAAACGTCTCTGTTCTGAAGATGTCCCCGATCCCGAGATAGCCTTGATCCCGAGATAGCCTTGGTCCCCCAATTCTGCCCGACTCTCAAGACCGTTCGGGACGGTCTCGCAGCCCCCCGGCGGACCAGGGCACGTCTCGCGTACAGGCACGACCACGGCGCCGGAGCGGTTGGGCTGCCGGCCGCCGACGGGGAGCGAGGGGTGGGGTGGGGTTTGTCGGGACCGGCAGCCTGTTCTGCTGCTTGCAAAAACACCCTAGCCCAACACAGCCGGGAAAGGCAATCGAATTGCACCCTGGACGTGTGTGAAAGTTCCTAAAATCTCTCGCATTCCGGTAACCTTTTTTCAATATTTCATAAGAAAAAGCTAAATTTCTCCGCGACACTGGCCAGCCCCCCACCGGGCAGACCGACACCGTGCACTTTCTTTAAAGTTGTGTCCGCCCGATCCCCCGTCCACTCCTGACACCCCGCTGTCAGGAGCCGCCGTCCCGAGGCGCACTCCGCCCCTTTCGCACGGAACAAAAAGGGACCATGTTACCTTCAGAGGATTCGCCATGCCCGACACACCCCAGATGCCGACCGAGCCCCGGACCGCCCGCGCCCCCGACCCCGACCGCAAGCTCGAAGGCGGCCGGCGTTTCGTGATGCACTCGTCCTTCGAGCCCGCCGGCGACCAGCCCGCTGCGATCGCCGAGCTCGCCCAGGCCCTCAACGCGGGCGAGCGCGACCAGGTGCTGCTCGGCGCCACCGGCACCGGCAAGACCTACACCATGGCCAAGGTGATCGAGGAAACCCAGCGCCCCGCGATCATCCTCGCCCCCAACAAGACCCTCGCCGCCCAGCTCTACGGCGAGTTCAAACACTTCTTCCCGGAAAACAGCGTCGAGTATTTCGTCTCCTACTACGATTACTACCAACCCGAAGCCTACGTGCCGCGCACCGACACCTTCATCGAGAAGGAATCGATGA
>JAGRMP010000498.1 GCA_020441225.1 Maritimibacter sp.
CGAGCGCTTCGGCGAGCTCTTCCTGTGTCATCCGGCCGTGGCGGCCCTGGCGGGCGCGGTGGTCGCGCAGCTTCTGCGCGAGCAGCGAGGGTTGGTCCGGCATCTGGGCTCCCTTTCCGAGCGGCCTTTTCACGCTGCCTGTTCGCACTGGGGTGTGGCGCGAAGATGGCCCAGGCGCGTGCCCCTGCCAAGGCCCTTACGGGTGACTTACGGGTCGGGGCGGATCGGCGGATCGGGTCGGTGGTCCGGGGCGGTGGGGCGTGGGATCGTCGCGGTGTGCCGCCGCGCAGAAGGACAGAAGCCATGCCCCGCCGCCCCTCGCTTTTCGCCCAGAGCCTGAACCTCGCGCTGTTCGGCGCGGTCCTCGGTCCCGAGGCACGCCGCGCCCCGCCGCGTCCCGGCAGACGGCGCTTTCGCCGCGCGCCGAAGCCGGATCGGACCTGACCGGACATGCGATAAAACGCTTTGGATAGGGCCGCGCCTCCTGCATTCTTTGCGGGTTCGACAGGAGAGAACGCGGATGAGCGACCCCTACCACCTCGGCGCAGCAGCGGATCTGACGCCGGTCCCGGAACGGCTGCACGACAGCCCGAGCTGGGTCTATCTGCTCAGGGAGTTCGAAAGGCATTACCGGCTCGGCTCGGACGGCGGCTCGCGGGCGATCCGGGCGCATCGCAAGAAGGTGCGCGAGACGCTGACCGCCGTGATCGAGGCGAACCCCGAAATATCGCAACGCCCGCCCGTGACCTGCCCGGTCACCGCGCATCTGCCGCGGGCGTTCGATCTCGGCAAGGACGGCGGGCTCCGCGGCATGGCGCGGGCGCTCGAACGGGTCTCGGACCGGCTCAGCTGGGAATACGGCTACCAGAAAGTGCCGCGCGGGCTGAAAAAGAAATACGCCTATTGCGAGATCGCCGGGCCGCAGGGGCCGGTAAAATCCGACCGGCTGATCCTCGGCTTCGTGCTGTTCGCGCCCAACACCACCTACCCCCAGCACAGCCACCACGAGATCGAGGAAAGCTATGTCTCGGTCGCGGGGGCCTGGTCGGAGAACGACACCGCCGTGCACGCCCCCGGTTCGCTGGTGCTGAACGTGCCCGGACACGAGCACCGGATCACCACCGGGCGCTACGATCCGGTCTTGCTCGCCTATGCCTGGATCGGGCCGGACGAACGGCTGTCGGCCCCGGGAATGAAGTTCTCCCGCTCGCGCAAGGCGCGGGTGGAACAGGGGATATGAGGGCCGCTGCGATCCTGCGCGCAAAAAATTCTTGGCAAGAATTTTTCCAGACCCTTCGCAAGGGTCTGTTGGCGGCCACATTCATGCGGAGCGCCCGGAGACCAACGGCCCAGAGACCAACCGCTTCGAGCCTTCGCAGCGACGCGATGTCAAGCGCTGAGGTCGACCAGGGTAATCTCGGGCGTGACCCCGAAGCGCACCGGCAGGATCGACATCCCGATGCCCCCGGAGACGACGAGGTGCCGGCCCTCTTCCTCGACAGCGCCGTAGGCGTAGCGGTTGCCGAAGCGGGACGGCACCACCGGCGAATAGCCGAAGATTCTGAGCTGCCCGCCGTGGGTATGACCCGACAGGGTCAGCGCCACCCGCCCGGGCACCTGCGGAAAGATGTCCGGTTCGTGCGCGAGCAGGATCACCGGCGCGTCCTCGGGCACCTGGGCAAGGGTGGCGTCGAGGTCGTCGACGCCCTTGATCCCTTCGGCCCCGCGCAAGAGCGCGAGCTGGTCGCCGAGCCCGGCGAGCCAGACCCCGTTGGCAAGCTCCAGGGCGCGGTTTTCCAGGACCGGGATGCCGTTCGCCTCCATCGCCTGCCCCGCCAGCGTCGGCCCGGCCCCGCGCGCCTGCGCGTCCGGGTCATCCCACCAGTCGTGGTTGCCAAGGACCGCGTAGACCCCGAGCGGCGCCGAGAGACGGCCGAGCGCGGCGCCCACCGCCGCCAACGGCACATGCCGGGTCACAAACCGGTGCCCTGCCGGCAGATCGCCAAGCACCACGATCAGGTCCGCGCCAAGCGCGTTGGTGCGCGTCACGACCTGCGTGACGCGCCGCAGCGGCACATGCGGCTCGGCGGCGTGGAGATCGGCCACAACCGCGATCCGGAGCGGCCGGTCGGCGGGCCAGTCGCGATGACGCAGACGCCAGCGTTTCACCCTGAGCCGCAGCGCCGGTTCGATGAAGAACCCGTAGGCAGAAACGAAAAGGCCTGCCAGCAGCGTTGCCAGCAGGCCCTTGATGAAACCGCGTCGGGTCACCCCGGAGTTACATCCGCGCGGCGACGTTTTCCCAGTTCACCAGCTTGTCGAGGAAGTTGGTGAGGTATTTCGGCCGCGCATTGCGGAAGTCGATGTAGTAGCTGTGTTCCCAGACGTCGCAGCCCAAGAGGGCGGTCTGGCCGAAGCAGAGCGGGTTGACGCCGTTTTCGGTCTTGGTGACCTTGAGCGACCCGTCGGTGTCCTTCACCAGCCAGGCCCAGCCGGACCCGAACTGGCCCGCGCCGGCGGCGGCGAAGTCTTCCTTGAACTTGTCGACCGAGCCGAAAGCCTCGGTGAGCGCTTTTTCGAGCTCGCCCGGCATGCCGCCCTCGCCCGGACCCATCATCTCCCAGAACTGGGTGTGGTTCCAATGCTGCGAGGCGTTGTTGAAGATCCCGTTCTGGGCGACGGCCCCGGACTGGTAGGTGCCCTTGACGATCTCTTCGACCGACTTGCCCTCCCACTCGGTGCCGGCGATCAGCTTGTTGCCGTTGT
>JAGRMP010000056.1 GCA_020441225.1 Maritimibacter sp.
ATCGACCCCAACCGCGGCGAGGACGACCCGACGCTGGTGATGAAGCTCTATGACGGTACCGTCATTCCGGCGAACCGTCCCGTCGATGCCGCCGAGATCGAGCGCCGGCTGGCGGCCTATTACCGGCCCTACCACCAGGCCGTCGCCGGGCTGGCCGCGCGGCGTGCCGACAGCGTCTATGTGGCGATCCATTCCTTCACCCGGCAGCTGCGCGGGCGCGAGCCGCGGCCCTGGCATATCGGCGTGCTCTACGGCCGGGACGAAAGGTTCGCGGTGCCGCTGCTCGACCGGCTGCGCGCCGAGCCCGACCTGGTGGTCGGCGAGAACGAGCCCTATGGCGGGCATCTGGAGGGCGACAGCGTCGACCGCCACGCGATCAAGCCCGGGCGGGTCAACGTGCTGATCGAACTGCGCAACGATCTGATCCGGACCGATGCCCAGCAATGGGCCTGGGCCGAGCGGCTGGCACCGATCCTTGAAGAGGTGCTCGCCGCCACCCAGCTGTGAGGCAAAGGAGACGCGCCATGACCCCGAAACATGACATCGACCCGCAGACCCAAGTGGAGCTGGAAGCCGCGGCCTTCCGCCGGTTGCAAAAGCACCTGATGGAAGACCGGCCCGACGTGCAGAACATCGATTTGATGAACCTGGCCGGTTTCTGCCGCAACTGTCTCTCGCGCTGGTACCAGGAGGCCGCCAACGACCGCGGCATCGCGATGACCAAGGACGAGGGGCGCGAAGCCTTCTACGGCATGCCCTACGACGCGTGGCGGGCGCAGAACCAGACCGAGGCGAGCCCTGAGAAACAGGCGGCGTTCGAGGTGGCGTTCAAGGAAAACGTGCTGAAGGACTAGCGGGCGACCCGGCGGCGGCGCTCAGCTCGCGGTGAGGCCCGGGATCGGCTGGGCGGGCGGAAGTCGGCCGCAATAGCCCGGGAGCGCCAGCGAAATCCGGGTGAACCGCCGAAGCACAAGCGCCCGTTCGGCGATGCAGACGGGCTCGCCCGGCTCGGCCTGGATCATCCAGTCGCCGGTGCGCACCAGCCGCTGCCGGTCGCCGAGATCGACGGTAACGGCCCGGGCCGGCAGATCGCCCCCCGGCACCTGCTGGACGCTCACCACCGGCACCCGGCGGTAGCTCACGGACGACACCTGGTCCCAGCGGATCAGCCCGACCACCCCCACCAGCAGCATCACCGCGGCGGCTTCCAGGATCTTGTGGCTCTGGATCCATTGCCAGGGGGTTTCATCGCCTGTCATCGCCGCGCTCCGTCTCTTTCGCATGGAAAATGACCCCCGAAACCGGCGGTTTGTCGGCAAAGACCGGGTGGTTTCGCGGCAAGAGCTGTGGGATTGCGCACAGGTTCTGTTCCGATTTCCCGGCTTCCGTGCGGAAACAAACGGACCTATTTAGAGGAAACACGGAACGAACCCGCCGAGAAGGACCCCTGACAATGCGCCAACCGAGCTATTTCATCTCTCATGGCGGCGGCCCCTGGCCGTGGATCGACGACATGCGCAAGGCCCTCGCGCCGCTCGAAGAGAGCCTGGCGGCGATGCCGGGCGAATTGCCGGAACCGCCGAAGGCGATCTTGATGGTCTCGGGCCACTGGGAAGCGCCGGAGGTGCGGGTGCAGCACAGCGCCCGGCCGCCCATGGTCTACGACTACGGGGGGTTTCCGGCCCATACCTACCAGATCAGCTATCCCGCCCCGGGCGCGCCGGCGCTGGCCGAGAAGACGGCGCAGCTGATCGCCGCGGCGGGCTTGCCGGTCGCGCTCGACGACGACCGCGGCTATGACCACGGCACCTTTGTGCCCGCTTACGTGATGTACCCGGAGGCGGATGTGCCGATCTACCAGGTGTCGATGCTGGAAAGCTACGATCCGGAAGACCACATCCGGCTCGGCCGTGCGCTCGCGCCCCTGCGCGAGGAGGGCGTGGTGATCGTGGGCTCGGGGCTGAGCTATCACAACCTGCGGATGTTCGGGCCCACTGCGCGGGTGCCGTCGGAGGCGTTCGACGCCTGGCTCGGCGAGACTTTGGCGTTGCCGGCGGCAGAGCGGACAGCGCGGCTTCTCGACTGGGAAAGCGCGCCGCATGCGCGCACCTGCCACGCCCGCGAAGACCACCTGGTGCCGCTCTTCACCGCGCTCGGCGCGGCGGAAGACGCGGTGGCGACCCGGGTCTATCACCAGAAGATGATCTTCGGCGGCGTCACCGCGTCGAGCTGGCGGTTCGACTGAGGCGTGGCACGGGGCCGTGGCGGCTCCACCAATCCATTGATAGAATTGTGCTTTATTTGACGTCAGGGGGGCCGGTTTCCCTCGAAGCCGGACTCCTTCGGCGGATCCGTCCTGGTGGTTTCGGGCCGGGCCATGCCGTGGTGCCGATCAGGCCGGGCATCGCATCCCGCACAGCGGCGCTCTGCATGAACACCCCGCCCGGCACGAGGGTCGCCGGGCGGGGGCCGAGGTACGGGACCGGTCGGAACCGGACCCGCGACGGGGCTCAGTCGTAGACGTCGCCCTTTTTGACCTTGTTGGCGAAGTCGGTGGTGCCGCCCGCGGCCAGCACTTTGGCCTGTTCGACCCAGTTGTCGCGGCTCACCCGGCCTTTGAAGCCCTTGAGATTGGCGTCGACCCAGGCGACCTCGTCCGCCGACCATGCCGCGACCTGGTCGAAATGATAGAAGCCGAGCGCGTGGCAGAGCTGTTCGAGCTTGGGCCCGACGCCCTTGATCTGTTTCAGATCGTCGGGCTGGCCGTCGCGGGCGGCGGCGAGGGTCGCGGGTTTCACGCCTTCGCCGGTGCCCTCGACCACGCCGTCGCCGTCGTAATCCTTGGCCTCCGGCTCGGGTTCCGGTGCTGGCGCGGGATGGACCGGGTGCGCGCCATGATCGGCCTCGACCGCTTCGGCCACCGCGACGGCTTCGCCCGCCGCTTCCATCGCCGCGACCTCGGCCGCTTCGACCAGCTCTTCGGCCTTTTCGACCTCGCGCTCCAGTGCGGCGATGCGCTTGTCCTTCTCGGCCCCGGCCGCCTTGCAGGCCTCGAGATCGGCCCGGCAGGTCCTGGCGTCGGCCCGGCATTTCTCGAGATCGGCCTGAAGCGTGGCGCTCACGCCCGCGTCGCCGCTGCGCCGTCCCCAGACGATCCAGCCGACCAACAGGCCGAGCAGCGCCGCAAGGACGATCAGCACGAACATTTCGCTGATCAGAAATCCCCATTCCTGAAACATCTGTCTCTCCTTTCCCCGGCCGCGCTCAGTTGGGCCATGTGAAGGTGGTGCGCCGGTTCAGCGCCCGCCCTTCCTCGGTTTCGTTGTCTGCAATCGGCTCGGTCTCGCCGTAGCCGATGGCGATCATCCGCCCCGGCGGCACGCCGCGTGCGGCCAGCGCGTCCTTGACCGCGCGGGCGCGTTGGGCGGACAGCACGTAGTTCTGTTCCGGCTCGCCGGTGTTGTCGGTATGGCCGCCGATGGTCACGATCATCCCCGGCGCGCGGGTGCAGAGGTTCACGATCCCCGCGAGGTCGTCGATGGTGGCGACCGAAGCCGGGTCGAGCTCGGCGGAGCCGGTGACGAAGAGGATCGGTTCGGCGGTCACCCGCGCCATCGCGGTCTCGGCGCAGACCGCGCCGGTCGGGTCGTCGAGCCCCTCGGGCAGCCGCACCCAGCCGCCGCCGTGGGCGAACTGACGGATGCCGGTTGCGGCGTTCACCCGCTCGGTGCCGTCCTCGGGCGGGGTGGCGACCTCGGCGACCTCGAGGGCGACATCGGGCCCGAGCGCCTGGCTGAGCGCACCGCTCACCGCGTCCGGGCTGCGGCCCGCGAGCGCTTCGGCCCGGGCCGTGAGCCCGTCGTTGGTGCCGGTGATGGTGAGCGTCTCGACCTCGCCAAGCGTGGGGGTGAGCGCGGCGCCGAGACCGGCCAGCGCGGCGTCGAGGCCGGGCAGCTCGGCCCGGGTGGTCTCGACCGTACCGGTCGAGACTTCGGTGCCCAGCGCGGCGGCGACGCCATCGGCGCCGAGCCCTTCGGGCAGGATGCCGGACAGGCTGAAGCCGGCGTCGGCGTCATAGGCGAGCGCGAAATCGATGATCCCGGGATCGGTCACCTCGACGGCGATAACGGTCTCGAAATCGCCCGGCACGTCGAGAGCCGCGCGCGCCGCCTCGTCCTCGGCCGGGGTCGCGGCGATGCCTTCGAGGGTGAGCGTGTCGCCAGTGACGGCGAAGCTGCCGCGGTCGAGCGGGGCGAGCGCCGCCGCGCCGGCGCTGACAGCCTCGGCCCAGCCGGCCGGCGCGCCGGACGCGAGGGTGAGACCCGCGACCGGAACGCCCGCTTCGGCGAGCGCCGCCTTCGCCGCCTCGGTGGGCGCATAGCCCTGCGCGCCCAGATCGCCGCTTTCGCTCTTGGCGAGCGCGGTCTCGTAGGGCTCCACCCGGGGCACGACGGTGATCCCGTCGACATTGACCACGCGACGGCCGCGCAGCCCGTCGAGCTCCTGCGTGATCGCGGCCAGCTCGTCCCCGGTGTCGGCAAGGCCGGTGACGGTGATGTCGCGCCCGCTCACCCGCAAGTCCAGCGGGTGGACATGGGCCGCGGTCACCGCCTCGGCCTCCGCGGTGATTTCGTTCTCCATCGAAACCGCGTGCACCTTGGCCCCCCACAAGGTGAGACCGGCGCAACCGGCAACGAAGACAAGTGCGCCCAGGCCCTTGCTCATGATAGCCCCCAATGCTTGTTCCAAGCCAGTGGCGCCAGAAGGCCAAAGCCCATGAATTAAGGCAAGGGGGAAAAGCCGAGTGTAATTGTCACGGGGGGAAACCGGGCCGCAGCGCCGCCCGGATCGCCGTCAGAGCGCCGTCAAAGCGCGGACTTCAGGCTTTCGTCGAGATAGATCTCGCGCAGCCGCTTGGCGATGGGACCTGGGGTGCCCTCGCCGAGCTTGACGCCGTCGATCTCGACAACCGGGGTGACGAAAGTGGTGGCGGAGGTCACGAAGGCCTCGTCCGCGCTCTGCGCCTCTTCGATGCTGAAGGCGCGCTCCTCGACCTCCATCTGCGCCTCGGCAGCAAAGCGCAGCACGGCGGCGCGGGTGATCCCGTGCAGGATGTCGTTCGACAGCTCGCGGGTGATGATCCGGCCGCCCTTGACGATATAGGTATTGTTCGAGCTGCCCTCGGTCACGAGGCCGTCCTCGACCAGCCAGGCGTCGCCCGCGCCGGCCGCCTTGGCCACCATCTTGGCCATCGAGGGATAGAGCAACTGCACGGTCTTGATGTCGCGCCGCGCCCAGCGCTGGTCGGGGACCGAGATCACGGTGATGCCCTTGGCCGCGGCCGGGCTGTCGATCAGATCGGGCTTGGACTGGGTGAACATCACCACCGTGCCGGGCGTGGTCTCGGGGTCGGGGAAGACGAAATCGCGGTCGCCCGGGTTGCCGCGGGTGACCTGGAGATAGACGAGGCCGTTGTCGATCTCGTTCCTGGCCACCAGTTCGCGGTGCACGGCGAGCAGCTCCTCGTGGGAGATCGGCTGGGCCATGTCGAGCTCACCCAACGAACGGGTGAGGCGCGCGGCGTGGCCCTCGAAATCGATCAGCTTGCCGCCGAGCACGGAGGTCACCTCGTAAACCCCGTCGGCCATCAGGAAGCCGCGGTCGAAGATCGATACGGTGGCTTCTTCCTCGGGCAGGTAGGCGCCGTTGACGTAGACAATTCGGCTCATCGGGGTCTCCTCGTGCGGGTCGCTATGGGGTTTTCAGGTTCATCGGGCGGCGGGGGCGAAAGGTCAAGCGCCCGCCCGCCGGTCATGGGCGAAATCCGCCGCCGCCAGCCGCCCGCTGCGCAGGAGATGCTGGAGCGCGAGGGCCGTCGACAGGGCGTCGCCGAGCGCATCATGGGCGCGGAGCGCTTCGGTCGCGAGCCCGAAATGCGCGGCCAACCGGTCGGACCGCAGCCCGTGGATCGCCTCGATGGGCTCGCCGGCCCGGGCGAGCAGCCGGGTGGCGTTGCCGAAGCGCGTGGCCGCGAGCGGCGGGGCGAGCCCGGCCAGGTAGCAGGAGATCGCGACGGCGAAGAGCTCGTCGTTGCCCCAGGCCCAGACCGGCACGCCGGCGGTGAAGCGGTCGAAATCCGCGAGCGCCTCTGCCAGCTCCACGCCCTCACCGGTCACCCGGTCCTCGGTGATCCCGGTGAGCCGTGTGAACAAATCGGGCAACGGCCAGCGGTCGCCGTCGCGGGTCCGCGGGATCACGATCTGCGAGAACCGCGCGCCGAGGTCGCAGGCGCCCGTCAGCCGCAGTTCGACCGCGCCGATCTGCACCAGCACCGGGTCGGGATCGGTGGGGCCACACCAGAAGCGCTGCGGCGCGTCGGCGTCGGTGAGAAATTCGACGTCCCAGATCACGGCGTGGGTCATGTCGCGCCCCGGCTCAGCCCCACAGGGCCGGTTCGGGCGGGTGCACCCCGGCAGCGTCGAAGGCGAGCGGATGGGAGCGGTCGCGGGCGAGCAGCAAGGGCCCGTCGAGATCGGTCACCAGCGCGCCCTGCGCCACCAGCACGGCGGGGGCCATGGCGAGCGAGGAGCCGACCATGCAGCCGACCATGATGTCGTAGCCCGCGGCCTCGGCGTCGCGCTTCAAGGCCAGCGCCTCGGTGAGCCCGCCGGTCTTGTCGAGCTTGATGTTGATCGCGTCGTACTTGCCCGCGAGGCCCGGGAGCGAGGCGCGGTCGTGACAGCTTTCGTCGGCGCAGACCGGCACCGGACGCGCCATGCCGATGAGCGCCGCGTCGTCCCCCGCGGGCAGCGGCTGTTCGACCAGCGCGACACCGAGGCGGACGAGATGCGGGGCCAGATCGGCATAGACCTGCGGAGACCAGCCCTCGTTGGCGTCGACGATGATCTTCGATGTCGGCGCGCCGGCGCGGACGGCTTCGAGACGCGCCATGTCGTCGGGGGTGCCGAGCTTGATCTTGAGGAGCGGGCGGTGGGCATGTTCGGCGGCCTTGGCGCGCATCGCCTCGGGGCTGCCGAGGCTGAGCGTATAGGCGGTGATCTCGGGGCCCGGGGCGGCGAGCCCGGCAAGCTCCCAGGCGCGCCGGCCCGCCTGCTTGGCCTCGAGATCCCACAGGGCGCAATCGACCGCGTTGCGCGCCGCGCCGGCCGGCAGAAGGCCCTGCAGCTCGGCGCGGGTGAACCGCGCGGGCAGGTCGGCGATCTCGGCGGCGACGCTTTCGAGCGTTTCGCCGTAGCGCGCATAGGGCACACATTCGCCCCGGCCCACCGCGCCATCGTCTTCAACGGTCACCGTCAGCACCGCGGCCTCGGTCTTGGACCCGCGCGAGATGGTAAACACCTCCGCCAGCGGGAATCGCTCCTCGGTCACCGTCAGGCGCATGGTCTTTCCTTCTTTGGTCTTCAAATACCTCGGGGGGTTCGGGGGGCTGGCCCCCCGACACCGGCCCCGACACTGGCCCCGACGCTAGCCCATCGCCAGGAGGGCATCCACCAGCTTCGCGGCCCCGAACCGGTAGGGGTCGGTCGCGGGCAGGCCCATGCGCGCCTCGATATCGGCGAGATAGGCGGTGGCCTCGTCTTCGCCCATGTGCTGGGTGTTGACCGAGACCGCGACCACCTCGCAGGCCGGGTTGGCGATGCGGGCGAGCGGCAGGGCCATGTCGCGCAGCGCCTCCAGCGTCGGCAGGTCGTAGCCCGGCAGCCCGCGCATATGGGCGCGGGTCGGCTCGTGGGCGAGCACCAGCGCATCGGGCTGGCCGCCGTGGATCAGCGCCATGGTCACGCCGGAATAGGAGACGTGGAACAGGCTGCCCTGGCCCTCGATGTGGTCCCAGTGATCGGCGTCGTTGTCGGGGGTGAGCCATTCCACCGCACCGGCCATGAAATCGGCGACCACCGCGTCGAGCGGCACGCCGTCGCCGGTGATCAGGATGCCGGTCTGGCCGGTGGCGCGGAAGCTCGACTTGGCCCCGCGCGCCTTCATCTCGCGATCCATCGCGAGTGCCGTGTACATCTTGCCGACCGAACAGTCGGTGCCGACGGCGAGCACGCGCTTGCCGGTCCGTTTCACCCCGTTGGCGATCGGGTATTTGACCGAAGGCACGCGCACGTCGTGCAGGGCCCGGCCGGTGGCCTTTGCGACGGCGGCGAGGTCGGGCTCGTCGCGCAGGAGGTTGTGCAGGCCGGAGGCGAGGTCGAACCCCTCTTCCAGCGCTTCCACCAGCACCTTTATCCAGGCCTGGCTGATGATCCCGCCGCGGTTGGCGACGCCGATCACAAGCGTCTTGGCGCCGGCCGCCTTGGCTTCGGCGAGGGTCATGTCGGGCAGGCCGAGATCGGCCTTGCAGCCGTCCATGCGGTACTGGCCGACAGCATTGTCCGGACGCCAGTCCTTGATGCCCTGTGCCACCTTGGCGGCGAGCCCGTCCGGCGCGTCGCCGAGGAAGAGAAGATAAGGCGTTTCGATCATTTGGGTCTCCGCTGTAGCTGGCCCGAAGTGTCGCGATTTTCTGCGGGAAGTCTTCGAAGATGCAACGCGTGCGGGGTAAGATTTCGGAAGAATGTTCGAACCTTTCGCGGATTTGCGACGTATTCTCGCACAGTGCCGCCGGATCGTGCGGTTCCCTCCCGCGGGCGACCTTTTTGCGGCCCGGGACGCAAGCGGACGGCCGCACCCGAGCCCGGCGCCGATGCGAATCGCCCTCTGGCCCGGCCGTGCCGCGGCGCGGCGCGTATTCTGCGGCTGCGAGTTAAGCCTTGCCCTGTTGGGCGCAACTATCTATCCCTCGACGGAAAGCACGCGAAACAAACTTGCCCACACCACGGAGGCCTCCATGTCGTTCCGCCCGCAACCGCCCGCGCCTGCCCGTCCCAACCGCTGCCAGCTGTTCGGCCCCGGCTCGCGCCCCGAATTGTTCGAAAAGATGGCCGCCTCGGCCGCCGACGTGATCAACCTCGATCTCGAAGACAGCGTCGCGCCCGCCGACAAGGACAAGGCGCGCGCCAATATCATCGCCGCCACCCATGACATCGACTGGGGCAACAAGTACCTCAGCGTGCGGATCAACGGGCTCGACACGCCGTATTGGTACAAGGACGTGGTCGAGCTGCTCGAGAAGGGCTCGGAACGGCTCGACCAGATCATGATCCCGATGGTCGGCGAGGCCGCCGACATCTATGCCGTCGATGCGCTGGTGACGGCGATCGAGCGGCTGCAGGGGCGGACCAAGAAGATCACCTTCGAAGTGATCATCGAGACCGCCAAGGGACTTGCCCATGTCGAGGAGATCGCCGCCGCCAGCCCGCGTCTGCAGGCGGTGAGCCTGGGTTACGCCGATTTCGCCGCCTCGATGGGGATGGCGACCACCGGCATCGGCGGCACCCAGGAAAACTACTACATGATCCACGAGGGCCAGACCTATTATTCCGACCCGTGGAACTACGTGGTCTCGGCCATCGTCGCGGCCTGCCGCAGCGCGGGCGTGCTGCCGGTCGACGGGCCGTTCGGCAATTTCTCCGACGACGACGCCTATGTCGCGCATTGCAAGCGGGTGGCGACGCTGGGCATGGTCGGCAAATGGGCGATCCACCCCAAGCA
>JAGRMP010000499.1:0-2003 GCA_020441225.1 Maritimibacter sp.
TGCCAGGAGGCCTGCCCGGTGGATGCGATTGTCGAGGGGCCGAATTTCGAATACGCGACCGAGAGCCGCGAAGAGCTGTTCTACGACAAGCAGAAACTGCTCGACAACGGCGAGCGCTGGGAAGCCGAGATCGCCCGCGCGATCGAGCTGGACGCGCCGTACCGATGAGCGATTTCACCAAGACATACACCCAGATGCTGGAGCAGGGCGCGGCGATGGCCCGGGCGATGAACCCCGCACTCGCCGAGTTTACGCCCGAGGGGCTCGACAAGCTGTTCCCGACCATGCCCAAGGACTGGATGGAGGCGGTGTTCGGCAACGCCTTCAACCCCGACGGGCTCGACGCCAAGACCCGGCTCCTGGTCACGCTCGCGGGCCTCGTCGCCGCCGGCGCGACCGCACAGCCGCAGATCGCGCTCACCGTGCGCCACGCCCGCGAGGCCGAAGCGAGCGAGAAGGAGATCGCCGAGGTGATCTACCAGATGTCGATGCTGGGCGGGCTGCCCGCGATGAACCGGGCGCTGGAAATCGCCAAGGAAGTCTTCGAAGAGCTGAACAAGGAGGGGGACGAATGACCGTCGCCGGTTTCACATTCTACGTCCTGGCGCTGGTGCTCCTCACGGGCGGGCTGTTCACGGTCGTGAGCCGCAACCCGGTGCACTCGGTTCTCTGGCTCATCACCGCCTTTGTCGGCGCTACCGGGCTGTTTGTGCTCCTGGGCGCGGAATTCCTCGCGATGCTCCTGATGATCGTCTACGTCGGCGCCGTCGCGGTGCTGTTCCTGTTCGTGGTCATGATGCTCGACGTCGATTTCGCCGAGCTCAAGGCGGGGATGGCGCAATACCTGCCCATCGGGCTGCTGATCGGCGTCGTGCTGCTGGTCGAGCTCGGAATGGTCTTCGGCACCTGGATCACATCCGACGGGATCACGCCGCTGGCCCAGCCGGTGCTGAGCGAAATCCCCAACACCGAACAACTCGGGATGGTGATCTACACCGATTATCTGCTCCTGTTCCAGCTTGCGGGGCTGGTGCTGCTGGTCGCGATGATCGGTGCCATCGTGCTGACGATCCGCCACCGCAAGGACATCAAACGCCAGAACGTGATCTCGCAGATGCATCGCGATCCCAAGGCGGCGATCAAGATGGTCGACGTGAAACCGGGTCAGGGGCTCTGAACGCATTTGGGGCCCCAACAGGAACACTGTGGGCCCCGACGGAAAGACGGCCCGAAAGAGGCCAGACAAGAGGGACGACATGATCGGACTTGAACATTACCTGGGGCTGGCGTCGGCGCTGTTCGTCATCGGCATTTTCGGGCTCTTTCTGAACCGCAAGAACGTCATCGTGCTGCTCATGTCGATCGAGCTCATGCTGCTCGCGGTGAACATCAACCTGGTGGCCTTCTCCTCCTACCTCGGCGATCTCACCGGCCAGGTCTTCACCCTGTTCGTGCTCACCGTGGCCGCCGCCGAGGCCGCCATCGGTCTCGCCATCCTGGTGAGCTTCTTCCGCACCCGCGGCTCGATCGCGGTGGAAGATGTCAACGTGATGAAAGGCTGATCCAGATGACCACGATCATCCTCTTCGCTCCGCTCATCGGCGCTCTCATCGCGGGCTTCGGCCACCGCATGATCGGCGACAAGGCGGCGCAATACGTCACCACGGGGCTGTTGTTCCTCGCGATGCTTCTGAGCTGGATCACCTTCATCTGGCTCCCCGAGGGTACCCAGCACATCCAGATCCTGCGCTGGATCGACAGCGGGTCGCTCCAGGCCGACTGGGCGATCCGGCTCGACCGGATGACGGCGATCATGCTGATCGTGGTCACCACGGTCTCGGCGCTCGTGCACCTCTACTCGATGGGCTACATGGCCCATGATCCCCAGTTCGAGACAGAGACCAAGATCGAGAGCTACCGGCCGCGCTTCTTCGCCTATCTCTCGCTCTTCACCTTCGCCATGCTCATGCTGGTGACGTCCGACAACCTCGTCCAGATGTTCT
>JAGRMP010000499.1:2150-2290 GCA_020441225.1 Maritimibacter sp.
GACCGACTCGATCCGGCTCGACGACGTCTTCGCCGCCGCCCCCGCGCTCTCCGAGACCACGATCCACTTCCTCTGGACCGACTGGAACGCGGCCAACGTGCTCGCGGTGCTGCTCTTCATCGGCGCGATGGGCAAATCGG
>JAGRMP010000500.1:0-1310 GCA_020441225.1 Maritimibacter sp.
AGATGCCGGTCGAGCGAGAGTGAGGCGAGCACTTTCACGCGGTCGACGGTTGCGCCCTGCGACTTGTGGATCGTCGTGGCATAGCCGTGATCGAGGTTGCGATAGAAGCGCTGGTCGACGGTGACGCGGGTTGCGCCCTCCCCGTCTCCGATCGTCGCGACGATACGGCCGGGCGCCGCTTCCACGACCTTTGCAATCATGCCGTTCTTGACGCCATGCGAGCCCTCGTTTTTCAGGAAAACAATCTGATCGCCGGAGGCGAACTGTCTGGGTCCGTCCTCCGTCCGAAAGGCATACCCCTCTTCAATGATGCCGCGTTCGACGAGCTTTTCACGCGCCATCGTATTGAGCTGGCGGACATCGCGGCGCAGATGCGCGAGGATCAAACTCGACTTCTCCGGATCGTAGTCCCGGTTCCAGTCGGCAATGAGCGTTTCGATCGCATCGGCTTTCAGCGTTTGCGAAATCAGCTTGCCCTTCGCACGATAGGACGAAAGCGCTTCAGTCACCCGACCCCGCGCCAGATCGAGGGATGCCGCCCGCATCCAAGGCTCTTTCTGGCGGTAGATGGTTTCGAGCTCGGCATAGCCGGTCCGCTCGACAATCGCGCGGAAGGCAGCGCCCGCCTCGATCGGCTGCAGTTGCTCGGCGTCACCGACCAAGATCAGTTTGGCGCCGGACCTGGTGACCGCTTCAACGAACGTCGCCATCTGCCGGGACGAGACCATGCCCGCCTCGTCGAGAACGAAGACGGTCTTGTTATCAAGACGCCGGCGGCTCTGTTGCCAGCTGAGCTCCCAGGAGGCGAGTGTGCGGGAGGGAATGCCCGCCTCCTTCTCCAGACCCTCGGCCGCTTTGCCCGCAAGTGCGCCACCGACGACTTTGTACCCGGCCAATTCCCAGGCTTCCCGTGCGGCCTTCATCATCGTGGTCTTGCCGGCCCCTGCCCGGCCGACGACGGTCGCGATCCTCTCCGGACCCGCCACATGCTCGATGGCCGTCCGCTGCTCGTCCGATAGCCGCTCATGCCGGCCAAAGACGGCATCCAAAACCTTCCCCCGGACCGCAAACTCGCTCTTTCCCGAAAGCCAGTCCGCGCGGCTGACCATTTCGGCCTCGAGGCGGATCATCGCCCGTGTGGTCAGCCGTGCCGGAACACGCGCGCCTGTCGCGAAGTCGATGGTCTCTTCGGCGAGCTTCAGGCATTCGGGGCTTTCCGTGATCCGCGCCAGGAGCCGCTGAAAGCTTTCGGGATCGTCGATATAGCGATGCAGGACTTTGGCGATGTCGCGCTGATCGAAGACGCTCTT
>JAGRMP010000500.1:1327-1676 GCA_020441225.1 Maritimibacter sp.
GTCGAGCACCAGCTCGGGACGGGCCTCTATGCGCGCGGCGTTCTTTTGCCGTTGTGCTTCATGAAGGGCGAGCCGTTCGAGATCGATGGCGCTCTCATTGGTCTCGGCCTTGCGCTGAAGCGCCTTTGCAGCAACACCGATATGGGTGGTCGGTTCGATGTCGATACCGCGCTCGGCATAGGACCGGCCATCGACACGGATTTCCAATCCGGCCAAAGCAAGATGATGGTTCTGCAGATCGAGCCATCTCTGCCGTTGCTCGAGGAATTCAGGCTTCTCGCCGGACCAGAGCTTGTACTGGATTTTCCCGGTTTTCATCCGAAGCGGTTGACCGTCCGGCCCCATCACC
>JAGRMP010000500.1:1710-1885 GCA_020441225.1 Maritimibacter sp.
CCGTCTTCGGTCAGCGGGCGCAACGTGGTCATCAGGTGAATGTGCGGATTGCCCGGATCGTCGTGGAAGACCCAGTCGGCAACCTGACCACGAGCTAGAACTTGCTCGGAGACGAACTGCCGGACCAAGGCAATGTTCTGGTCCCGGGTGAGCTCGACCGGCAGGGCGATGATGA
>JAGRMP010000501.1 GCA_020441225.1 Maritimibacter sp.
GCAAGCTGCGCAAGAAGCTCGCGACGGCGACCGGCGGCGACAATTACATCGAGACGGTCTGGGGCCGTGGCTACGTGCTGCGCGATCCGCAGCCCGACGAGATGGCCGGCCCGTTGGCAATGGGCGCCTGACGCCCCAGGCCTGCCCCGGGTCTCCGGGTCCCGCCTCTTACCGATCACTTCTCCGGGTGTTCCAGCTCGACCGGCGCCGCTGTGAACGGCGCCGGTTTCCTGCGTCCGGTATTGCCCCGATGCGCCCCAGGGCGCCGGCGCGGGCGTCTGACCGGGCGCGACCACCCGGGCCGGGACCTTGCAGTCAGCGCCGGACAATCCGCTGCCCGGTCCTTGCCCGGCGTTCCGGCTCCGGGAACCGGCGCGCGGCCAAACGCGTCTCGCGCGCTCTGCAGAGCGAGGGGGGGGGGGCCGGCCCGCCGGCCCGCCGGCTCGTCGGGCGGTGGAGCGTCGGCACGGCGGCACGCCAACGCGCCGGCACGGCGACCACTGGACGAAATCCGGGGCACGGCCTAGACAAAAGGAACCGCAAACGCCCGGGAGTGAGGTCCTTATGCCCGAAGACCAGTTCGCCGATATCGCGGTCGAGGATCTCGACGAGGCCCAGGCCGGGGCGGAGCTCGACCGCCTCGCCGCGCTGCTCCAGGCGGCCAATGCGGCCTATCATCTGCACGACGCTCCCGAGATCTCGGACGCGGAATACGACGCGGCCCGCCGGCGCAACGAGGCGATCGAAAAGCGGTTTCCGACCCTGAAACGGCCCGACAGCCCGACGGACCAGGTCGGAGCGCCGGTCGAGGCCGTGACGACCGCCACGTCGGAGGGCTTTGCCAAAGTCACCCACGCGGTGCGGATGCTGTCGCTCGCCAACGTGTTCGACGACGCCGAGCTCAGGGATTTCGACGCGGGGCTGCGCAATTTCCTCGGGCTCGGCCCGGAGGCCCAGCTGGTCTACACCGCCGAACCCAAGATCGACGGGCTGTCTCTGTCGCTGCGCTACGAAAACGGCGACCTCGTCCAGGCCGCTACAAGGGGCGACGGGTCGGTGGGCGAGAATGTCACCGCCAATGCCCGCACCATCGCCGAGATCCCTCGGCGGATCGAGGACGCGCCGGCGGTTCTGGAGGTCCGGGGCGAGGTCTATATGGGCCACGAGGATTTCGCCGCGTTGAACGCGCGTCAGGAGGCCGCGGGGCAGAAGACCTTTGCCAATCCGCGCAACGCCGCCGCCGGCAGCCTGCGCCAGCTCGACGCCAGTATCACCGCGGCGCGGCCGCTCAAGTTCTTCGCCTATGCCTGGGGGGCGCTCAGCGAGCCGCTCGCCGAGACCCAATATGGCGCAATCGAGCGGCTGGCCACGTTCGGCTTTGCCACCAACCCGCTGACCCGGCGCTGCGAGACCGTGGCCGAGCTGCTCGACCATTACGCCGCGATCGAGGCGCAGCGGGCGACCTTGCCCTATGACATCGACGGCGTGGTCTACAAGGTTGACGATCTCGCGCTGCAGGCGCGGCTCGGGTTCCGCTCGACCACGCCGCGCTGGGCGATCGCCCACAAGTTCCCCGCCGAAAAGGCCTGGACCTGGCTCGAGGGGATCGACATCCAGGTCGGCCGCACCGGCGCGCTCTCGCCGGTCGCGCGGCTGCATCCGGTGACCGTGGGCGGCGTGGTGGTGTCCAACGCGACGCTGCACAACGAGGATTACATTGCCGGGCGCGATTCGAAAGGCGCGCCGATCCGCGGCGGCAAGGACATCCGCGTGGGCGACTGGGTCGAGGTCTACCGCGCCGGCGACGTGATCCCGAAGGTGGCGGACGTGGACCTGACGAAACGGCCCGAAGGCTCTGCGCCTTACGTCTTTCCCGACACCTGCCCGGAATGCGGCTCGGAAGCGGTGCGCGAGGAGGGCGACTCGGTGCGCCGCTGCTCGGGCGGGCTGATCTGCCCGGCCCAGGCAGTGGAGAAGCTCAAGCATTTCGTCTCGCGCGGCGCCTTCGACATCGAGGGGCTGGGGGCGAAACAGATCGAGATGTTCTATGCCGACGCGTTGCTGCCGATCCGCGAACCCGCCGACATCTTCACGCTGCAGAAGCGCGACGCGGAGAACCTCGCCAAGCTCGCAAACCGGGACGGCTGGGGCGATAAATCGGCCGCCAACCTGTTCGCCGCCATCGAGGAGCGGCGCAGGATCGAGCTGCGCCGGGTGATCTTTGCGCTCGGCATCCGCCACGTGGGCGAGGTGGTCGCGGGCGATCTGGCGCGGCATTACCTGAGCTGGGAGGCCTTTGCCGGGGCCGTGGACATGGCGGTTCCGGCGGGATTGCGCCATCTCGAGGCGGAGGCGGCGGTGCGGACCGAGCGTGCCGCGGCGGCGGAGGAGGGACGGCGGGCGCGGATATCGGAAACCGAAAAGGCGGCCTGGGCGGCGGAGCCTCCGGTGCCCCAAGACGCGCGCGCGGCCTGGGACGAACTGGTGGGGATCGACGGGATCGGCGCGGCGGTGGCGGTGGCACTGGTGTCGGCCTTTCACCAACCGGCAGAACGCGCCTCAATCGACCGGCTGGCGACGGAGCTCGACGTGATCGACGCCGAGGCCGTGGGCGACGCCGACAGCCCGGTCGCGGGCAAGACGCTGGTTTTCACCGGAACGCTCGAGAAGATGACCCGGGCCGAGGCCAAGGCGCGGGCCGAGGCGCTTGGGGCCAAGGTGGCGGGCTCAGTCTCGGCCAGGACCGATCTGCTCATCGCCGGGCCCGGGGCCGGGTCGAAGGCGAAGAAGGCCGCCGAACTCGGCGTCGAGACCATCGACGAAGACGGTTGGCTCGCGCTGATCGGGGCGGGGTAGACACGCGATGGCGACCCGGCCGGAGATCCTGTTTCCGCTGTTTTCAAGCCTCGACACGCTGGGCGGGGTCGGGCCGAAGACCGCCAAGGCTTTCGAGGCGCTCGACATCGCGCTGCCGCGCGATCTGTTGTTTTCGCTGCCCTATGCCGGGGTCGACCGGCGGTTTCGCGCCTCGATCCAGGAGGTGGTGCCGCCTGCAACGGTGACCGTCGAGGTCGAGGTCGGTCAGCACCGCGCGCCGCGGACCAAGTCGGCCCCCTACCGGGTCGAGGTGCGCGACCCGCTCACCACCTTTCAGCTCGTGTTTTTCCACGCCAATGCCGACTGGCTGCAGCGCCAGCTCCCCACCGGCCAGAAGCGGCTGGTCTCGGGCAAGCTGGAGCTGTTCGACAACATCGCCCAGATCGTGCATCCCGATTACATTCTGCGGCCCGGGCAGGCGGATCAGATCCCCGATTTCGAGCCGATCTACCACCTGGCCGCCGGGATCACGCAAAAGCTCATGTTGCGGGCCATCGGCGAGGTGCTGACGCGGATCCAGCCGCTCGCCGAATGGATCGACCCCAACCTTATCGACAAGGAGCGCTGGCCCGCCTGGCACGAAGCGGTGCGTGCGGCCCATGCGCCCGAGGGGCAGGACGATATCGGCCCGCAGGCGCCGGCGCGGCGACGGCTGGCCTATG
>JAGRMP010000502.1 GCA_020441225.1 Maritimibacter sp.
TCTTCTTTTCGGCCATGTGCCCGCCCTTTGCCTCGGATGCAGGCGATATGCGGGGCCGTGCGGGGGCTGTCAACCCGGCGCAGTGGGGGGAGCGGGGCGGGCCGGCACGGGGCGCGGCGGGGGAGAGACGGTTAACGGAGCGTTAACGCGAAGCGCGGCACCGCGTTTTCCGGTTTGTTTACAATGCATTGCTCTCCTCCAGCGAATCCAGAAATCCGGATTTCTGGATTCCGTTTCGCGCAGGATCGCACCCCCGGCGCACCGTTGTCGGCGATCCTAAAGGAGGGGACGGGTCAGACCGGCCGTGCTTCGATCACCACGAAGGCCTGGGCCCAGGGGTGGTCGTCGGTCAGGGTCACATGCACCAGCGCCTCGTGGCCGGGCGGCGTCATCTCGGCGAGCCGTTCGGCCGCCCAGCCGGTGAGCTGCATCTGCGGCTGGCCGGTGGCGAGGTTCGTCACCGCCATGTCCTTCCACTTGATCCCCATCTGCAGCCCGGTCCCGAGCGCCTTGGAACAGGCCTCCTTCGCCGCCCAGCGTTTGGCGTAGGTGCCGGCGACATCGCGCCGCCGCTCGGCCTTGGCCTGTTCGATCTCGGTGAAGACGCGGTTGCGGAACCGGTCGCCGTAGCGCTCGAGCACCCGGGCGATGCGGTCGATATTCGCCAGATCGGTGCCGATTCCGAGGATCATTGACGTCTCACGCTGCCCTGGCCCGCGGGCCCAGCCCCGCGCCCAGCGAGAATACAAGGAAATTGGCCGCCGCGACAATCGCCGCCACGATACCGATGCCGGCGACCACGAGAGACAGATCCCCCACAGCGTCGAACTGCGCCCTGAGCTCGGCCGCGGCTTCGGCATCGAGGACGTATCGGTAGATCAGCCAGACCGTCGCCGCCTGGATCCCGATCGCGATCGCCGCGGTCGCGACCGCGAACCCCAGGCTTTCGCCGCCGCGCGGCCGGCGCGCGTTGCGCCGCACGAACCGCGCACCCGACATCAGGACCGCCAGAAGCCCGGGCACGAAGATCGCCACCGGCATCGGCAGGGAGACGATCCCGCCGCGCTGAAAGCCGACAACGATCACCGGGATGATCACCATCAGGAACAGGAACCAGAGGGTGAAATAGACATAGGGCGCCTCTGCGCGGCGCAGGGAACGATCCGGCCCTGTCCCGGGCGCAGGCCGGGTCGCCCGGGAGACCGGCCCAGAGACTTGCCGAGTGACCGGCCCAGAAACCGGACGAGTGACCGGAATGCCGCTCGGGTGATACCCGGGCTCCGGCGCCGGCGGTCGGTTTTTCAACGCGGCCCGTGCGCCCGCGCGAAACATGCCGCGGTTCACGAGGCCGGCCACCAGCCAGAGCCCCGCCAGCACGGCCGCCAGGAGGACCCGGAGCTTCGGATCGTCATATGGCGCGAGCAGCGTCGCCATTTCGCCTGGGTCGGCGGCATAGATGAGCGCGAGAAAGAGCCCCGAAACGGCAAGCACGATGGTGGCGGCGACGAAGCCGAAGCGCCAGCTTTCGCCCTGCGTCGGCAGGCGTCCGTAGAGTCCCGCATAATGTGTGCCCGCCAGCATGGCCGCGGCGATCACCGGCACGAAGGCGACAGATCCGCTTGAAAGCTCGATCCCCGCACCCAGCTCCAGCGCCATGACGGCCGCCCCCGCCAAGAGTGTCGTGCCAATGAACCAGATCGTGTAAATCCCATAGGGCATACCGCTTACTCCCGCTGACAGACCGCCTTGCACGGAGCGCAACTTCAACGAGAATGATGGCGCTTTCTTGACCGCCTCCGGGGGATTTGCGGGCCGCCGCCGTCAGCCGCCGGTGCCGATCCCGCCCCTGGCCTCCGCCATCAACCGGCACATTTCGCGAATGGCCCCCTCGAGCCCGAGGAAGATCGCCTCGCCGATCAGGAAATGGCCGATGTTGAGCTCCATCACCTGAGGGATAGCGGCGATTGGCTTCACCGTCTCGTAGGTCAGCCCGTGCCCGGCGTGGACCTCGAGCCCGAGCGCATGGGCGAGCCGCGCGCCCTCGGCGAGGCGCGCGCGTTCGGCGTCGCGCTTGTCGTCTTCCCCGGCGGCGTGGAAATCGCAATACGCCCCGGTGTGCAGCTCGACCACCGCCGCGCCGATCCGCGCCGCCGCCTCGATCTGTTCCGCCTCGTGACCGATGAACAGGCTCACCCGGATCCCGGCCTCGCGCAGCGGACCGATGAAATCGCCGAGCAGGTTTTCCTTGCGCGCCACTTCGAGCCCGCCCTCGGTGGTAATTTCCTCGCGTTTTTCCGGCACGATGCAGACCGCATGCGGCCGGTGGCGCAGCGCGATCGCCTGCATCTCGGGCGTCGCCGCCATTTCGAGGTTGAGCGGCAGGGTGAGCGTCTGCATCAGCCCTTCGATGTCGGCATCGGAGATATGGCGGCGGTCTTCGCGCAGATGCGCGGTGATCCCGTCCGCACCGGCTTTTTCGGCGATCTCGGCGGCCCGCAGCGGATCGGGATAGGCCGACCCGCGGGCGTTGCGCACCGTAGCGACGTGATCGATGTTGACGCCCAGTCTGAGCGGTCCCAGGGGTTTCATGGCGCGACTCCCTCACCTGTCCGGGGCCGAGCCTAGAGGGTTTCTCCGGCAATGGGAATCGGGATCCCGAGGCGGTACCCGGTCGCCGGCTCGTACCGTTGTCCGGCCGCAGCCATACGCGCTCGAGGTCGCCGGGAGCGCGGCGATCAATGCCCTAATCTTTTCGGGGTCATGCTCATAATAGACTGATTTAATGAATAAAAAACGGTTTCTCCGAATCTAGAAATCCGGATTTCCGGATTCGATGGATCCGTAGTTCTAATCGCCCGATGGGTGTATTTCGCTGCCTGGGATGCGGCCACCGGAAGCCGGGGCGCTGTCACGATGATCGGCCGCCGTGCGACCGGGCCATCGCCGGTCCGCCGCCTGCGCGCTAGGGCGCGTCGTCGTCTCTGGGCTCGCCCGCCTCCAGCATGTCGCCCCGCGCCGTCGCCTTGGCCATGCGCTTTTCGTAGCGTTTCCTGAGCCGTTTCACCCGGCTCTTCTGGTAGGCGGTGATGACCGGCGTGGTGACCAGATAGGCCGCGATCGATGTCGCCAGCCCCGGCGCAAGTCCACCGATGAAATAGGGGAACATGATCCGGTCCCAAAACCTGCCGAACCCCTCCCAATGCGCTTGTTCCGCGGTGAAGACGGCGAGAAAGTTGCGCCACACGTCGCCCATCGCGTGGCTGAAGGCTTCGACGATCTGCGGGAGGTGCACATTGTGGGGCTCCCCCAGCAGCCTCGTCCCGATTTCGAGGCTGATCTCGGCGATGATCGGAAAGGTCAGCGGATTGCCGAAAAATGTCGCCAGCAAGGCCGCGAGGATATTGCCGCGCAGCGCCCAGGCGAGGATCGTGGCCAGCACGAAATGCAGCCCGAAGAACGGGGTAAAACAGACGAAGACGCCGGTCGCCACGCCGCGGCTGATCCGGTGGGCGGGATCGGGCAGGCGGCGGATCCTGTGGAGGATGTAGCGCACGGCGCGGGTCCACCCGCCGCGCGGATAGAAGACCTCGAGCGCGGTCTGTCCCCAGGTTCTCGGCTTGCGCTTGAACACGGCGCTGTCTCCCGCAGGCATTCGTCGCCCCACCCGGGGGGCGCACTCACTGATGAACCGGTCACGGCGCGCGGGCGAGATCCCGGTGCCGGCGGATCTCGGCCACGTCGCTGTCGGCTTCGAGCATCAGCATCACCGCATGCAGATGTTCGACGTCGCGCAGGTCCACGTCGATGATCAGCCGGTAGTAATCGGGTTTCCGGTCCACGAACTGCAGGTTCGAGATATTCGCCTTCTGCTCTCCGATCAACGTGCAGATGCGTCCGAGCACCCCGGCATCGTTGGCGATGGTCACATTGAGGCTCACCGTATGCACCGCCTTGTGCTTGCCCGAGTGCCATTGCACGTCGACCCAGCGCGAGCTGTCCTCGGCGACCTCTTCGAGCGCGTGGCAGTCGATCGCATGCACCACGACGCCCTTGCCGCGATAGGAAATGCCGACGATCCGTTCCCCCGGCACCGGCTGGCAGCATTGCGCGAGCTGGAAGCTCTCGCCGGGGTCCAGGCCGACGACGGCGCGGCTCGCGTCGATCACGCCGCTGTCGCGCGCCTCGGGGTAGAGCGCCGCGACGATGTCGCGCGCGGCCAGTTCCGCCGAGCCGAGGCGGGCGAGCAGTTCCTCGGCGTCGGGCAGGCTGAGCTGCTTCGCCGCGGTCTTCAGCGCCTTGTCGGTCGCCTTCCGGCCGACATGTTCGAAGGCCACCCGGGCGAGCTCGCGGCCGAGCCGGATATAGCGCTCGCGATCTTCCTCGCGCAGCCGCCGCCGGATCGCCGATTTGGCGCGCCCCGTGACCACGATGTCGAGCCAGGTCGCCTGGGGCGACTGGCCCTCGGCGGTGATGATCTCGACCGACTGGCCGTTCTTGATCCGGGTCCAGAGCGGCACCCGGATCGCGTCGACCTTGGCGCCGACGCAGCTGTCGCCGATCCGCGTGTGGATCGCATAGGCGAAATCGAGCGGGGTCGCGCCGCGGGGCAGTTTCACCACCTCGCCCTTGGGGGTGAAGCAGAAGACCTGGTCGGAATACATCTCGAGCTTCACATGCTCGAGGAAATCGTCGTCTTCCGACGTGCCGAAGCGCTCGGTGAGCGCGGCGAGCCAGTCGACCGGGTCGACCGCAAAGGGGTTTTCGGCGCGCACGCCGTCGCGGTAGGACCAATGCGCGGCCACGCCGGCTTCCGCCA
>JAGRMP010000503.1:0-946 GCA_020441225.1 Maritimibacter sp.
GCGCCAGCCGGACCGGAGGCATCCCCGGCCCGGCGGTTGCGCGAGCGCTTCGCGCGGACCTCGCCTCCACCGGGCCAGTACAATCGGCAGCAGGAGGCGGGCCTTCACCTTGGGCGGTCATCGGCTCTCCAGCCTGTACCGCCTCTCCAAGTTACGTCGCGAATCCTAATTCATGGTTAACGCGGCCCTTTCATCTTGGCAGAAATACTCCGCGGGGGGTGTGGGGGTGCGAAACCCCCACCGCGACAATCCCACCCCGCGTCCACGCCGCGAATGGAGACCCGCATGACCCTCAAACTCTACTGCTTCGGTGAAAGCGGCAATTCCTACAAGGCGGCCCTGCCGCTCACCCTCGCCGGTCTCGTCTGGGAACCGATCTGGGTGGATTTCTTCCACGGCGCGGGCCGCAGCCCCGAGTACCGGGCCCTGAACCCGATGGGCGAGGCGCCGGTGTTGGTGACGGACGAATTCACCCTCAGCCAGTCCGGCGCGATCCAGCACTGGATCATCGAGACCACCGGAAAGTTCGGCGGGCGCGACGCCGCAGAAGCCCGCGAGGTGCTGCGCTGGCAGTTCTGGGACAACCACAAGGGCTCGTCGCAATTCGGCACGCTGCGCTTCATGATGAATTTCCTGCCCGAGAAGCACCGCAGCGCCGATGTCATCGCCTTCCTCCAAGGCCGGGTCACCGCCGCGCTTGGCGTGCTCGACGCGGCGCTCGCGGGGCGCGCCTGGCTGGTGGGCAACGGCCCGACGATGGCCGATTTCTCCGCCTGCGCCTATCTCTACTACCCCGAACCTTTCGGCTTCACCCGGTCCGACTGGCCCCATATCGACGCCTGGCTCACCCGGATCTCCGACCTGCCCGGCTGGGCGCATCCCTATGAGCTCATGCCCGGCTCGCCCGCCGACCGCGCCTGAGCGCCCGGACGTCCCCCGAAAAAAA
>JAGRMP010000503.1:964-1889 GCA_020441225.1 Maritimibacter sp.
AAAAGGACCGCGAAAAGGACCACAAAATGCCCGTGATCGACATCTCGAAAGCACCGCTCAAGACCGGCTCGATCTATCCCGCCCCCTATGCCGCCGAAATGGCCGGCCGCAGCTCGCTCCGGCTCGGCCAGGCGGGCGGGCTGACCCAGTTCGGCGCCAACCTGGTGATCCTGGAACCGGGCGCCAAATCCTCGCTGCGTCACTGGCACCTGAACGAGGACGAGTTCGTGATGGTCACCCAGGGGGTCTGCACGTTGATCGACGACAGCGGCCGCCACGAGATGCATCCCGGCGATTGCGCCGCCTTCCCGGCCGGTGACGGCAATGGCCACCATTTCATCAATGAAACAAGCGAGGAGGCCCGCTTCCTCGTCGTCGGCAGCAAAGCCCCGCACGAAGTGGCGACCTACTCCGACATCGACCTCGTGGTCGAGATGGCGGACGGCAAGGCCAGCTTCACCCGCAAGGACGGCAGCCCCTACGTCGCACCGGAGGTCTGAGCACCGACGCCGCCGCAGGCTCAGGTGATCTGCTGCAGCCGTTCCTTCGACATTTCCCCCGGCACGATGGTCATCGGCACCGGCAGGTTGGCCGACTGCCGCATCAGCTCGGTGATGATCGGCCCCGGCCCCCGCCGGCCCGAGGCGGCGCCGAGCACCAGCACGCCGATCTCGTCGTTCTCGCTCACCCGCTTCAGGATCTGCTCGACCACGTTGCCCTCGCGGATCACCAGCCGCGGGTCGACCCCGTGCTTGTCGAGCATCCACTTCGCGAAGACCTCGTAATGAGCGTGGATCCGCTCCTTGGCCTCCTCGCGCATGATCGTGCCGACCCCGATCCAGTGGTTGAATTCGTCGGGCGGGATCACCGAGAGGATCTCGACCTCGCCGCCGGTGTGCTCCGCCCGCATCGCGGCGAACCGCAT
>JAGRMP010000504.1:0-937 GCA_020441225.1 Maritimibacter sp.
CTGAAATCGGGATAGCGGCGTGCGGCTTCATCGAGCGTCGAGCTCACCGTGGCGAGCGGCAGGTGGCCGTAGCCCCGGGGCCAGTTCAACGGAACTCACCGGGCAGCGCCGCCGCGCGGCGGCGCGTTACGCGAACGCGCGTTCGCGTCTCCCCTGCCCCGGCCTTCGCGTCAGTTGACAAGCGCTGCTGCCGCCGCCGCCGCCGCGCCTTCGACGCCGAACATGTTGAACAGGCCGAGCAGCATGGCCGCCGCCGAGGCCACGAGCATGACCCAGGCCGCGGGGCTCATCGGGGTTTCGAGCACGTCTTCGGTCTCGCCGAAATACATCAGGTAGACGATGCGCAGGTAGTAGTAGGCGCCGATCACCGAGGCGATCACGCCGGCCACGGCGAGCCAGGTGAGGCCGGACTGGACCGCGGCGCTCAGCACCGCGAACTTGGCGAAGAAGCCGAGCATCGGCGGCACGCCCGCGAGCGAAAACAGGAGCACCAGCATGGCGAGCGCTTTGACCGGTTCGGCCTTGGCGTATTGGTTCAGCGCCGAGATCTGCGCCACCGGTTTGCCGTCGCGTTCCATCGACATGATGAAGGCGAAGGTGCCGACGTTCATCGCGAGGTAGATCGCCATGTAGACCAGCATGGCTTCCACACCCGCCGCCGAGCCCGCCGCCAGGCCCACGAGCGCGAAGCCCATGTGCGAGATCGAGGAATAGGCCATCAGCCGCTTGATGTTGGTCTGGCCGATCGCCGCCACGGCGCCGAGGAACATCGACAGCACCGCGAGCAGCGCCACGATCTGGCTCCAGTCCGCCACCGCGCCGCCGAAAGCATCGAACATCACCCGGGCGAAGAGGCCCATGGCGGCGAGCTTCGGCGCGGTCGCGAAATAGGCCGTCACCGGCGTGGGCGCACCTTCGTAGACATCGGGCGTCCACA
>JAGRMP010000504.1:958-1870 GCA_020441225.1 Maritimibacter sp.
CGGCGGAGACCTTGAAGGCCATGCCGGCGATGACGAAGGTGACGCCGAAGAGGAGGCCCATCGACAGATGCCCCTCGGTCGCGGCGGCGACGATGCCGTCGAAGCGCGTGGTGCCGGAATAGCCGTAGGCGAGCGAGGCGCCGTAGAGCATGAGGCCCGACGAAAGCGCGCCGAGCAGGAAGTATTTCATCCCCGCTTCGGTCGACTTTACCGAGTCGCGGTTCATCGCCGCGACCACGTAGAGCGAAAGCGACTGCAGTTCGAGGCCCATGTAGAGGGTCATGAGATCGCCGGCGGAGACCATGACCATCATGCCGACAGTGGCCAGCGCGATCAGGATCGGGTACTCGAACCGGTCGAGCCCGCGTTTCCTCAGGGTCTCCTGGCCCGAGACCAGCACCGCGGCACCCGCGAGGAGCACGCCGACCTGGCCGAAACGCGCGAAGGCGTCGTTGGAGAGCAGCCCGCCGAAGGCGCCCCCGCTCACCGAGGCGCGGGTGCCCACGAGGACGGCGAGCGCCACCATCACCGCCGCGGTCACCCAGGTGACGAGGGGCGTGAGCTTGTCCTTGCCGGTATAGACCACCGCCACCAGCGCCAGCATCGCGTAGGTCGCGAGCAGGAGCTCCGGCAGGATGGCTTGGAGATCGAACGAGGTCATCTCTGGTCCTCTCAATGGGCGGCCGGGGCCATATCCGCGAGCGCGGGCATGGCGGCCTGGTAGTGGTCAATGAGCGCCGTCACCGACGGGCCGATCAGATCGGTCACGAGGCTCGGGTAGACGCCGAGCAGCAGGGTCATCGCCACGAGCGGCGCGAAGATCGCTTTTTCGCGGGTGTCCATGTCGGTGATCGTCTTCAGGCTTTCCTTGATGAGCTCGCCCAGCACCACCCGGCGGTAGAGCCACAGCGC
>JAGRMP010000505.1 GCA_020441225.1 Maritimibacter sp.
GCCTCGATCAGCGGCACGAAGACCCCGAGCACCCGCTTGCCCGGCGGCAGCCAGCTTTCCTGCATCCGTCTCAGCGCGGCCGCCGACGCGGTGTTGCAGGCGAGGATGACAAGGTCGCAACCCTCGTCCCACAGCCGTTCCACGGCCGCAGTGGTGAGCGCATAGACATCGTCCGCATCGCGCACACCGTAGGGCGCGTGCAGGTTGTCGCCGAAATACACGAAAGGCACCTCCGGCAGCCGCGCAACAACCGCGTCCAGCACCGTAAGCCCGCCGAGCCCGCTGTCAAATATGCCGACCGCCATGGGTATTCTCCTGCCTTTCGCCCGTGCCTTTTGCCTGTGGGTTTACGCCGAATGCAGGGGGTTGGCTAGAGGGTCGCACGGCGGCGCAAAGGGGGGCGAATGCGCGCCCGCTCAGCGGTGGCGGGCTTCGAACTCGTAGCCCTGCGCGCGCCAGTCCAGCGGGTCGGGCGAAAGCCCGTAGGTCCGCTGGCGCAGGTAGGCCATCAGCGCGCGCGGATCGGCGGCGTAGGCCGCGAGGCGCTCGGGCCCGATGGCCGCACCGATGGTGGCGCGCACCGGGCGGTCGGTGCGGGCGCGAAACTCCTTGAGCAGCAACCCCATGCGCAGCGCGTAGGACAGATGGCTGGCGATGTGGAACAGCCGCGAATTTGCGCCCTCGAAGAACACAGGCACCACGGTGGCGCGCGACCGCAGCACCATCCGCGCGGTGAACAGCCGCCAGGCCGGGTCCATCGGCTGGCCGAACGGCCGCGCCGGGGTCGAGACGGTTCCACCGGGGAAGATCCCAACCGCCCCGCCCGCGCTCAGGTAGTCGAGCGCGGCGCGGCGGGTCGCGACGTTGTCGCGGGTGGCCTGCGGGGTCTCGGAGAAATCGATCGGCAGGATCGCGCCCTCAAGTTCCGGCGCGCGGCCGAAAACCTGGTGGGCGAGGATGCGGAAATCGCCGCCGCGGACCTGCGACAGGATATGGCCCATCATCAGCCCGTCGAGGATGCCGAAGGGGTGGTTCGCGACCACCACCAACGGCCCGTCGCGCGGGACGTCGGCGAGCGCGCGGCCCACGAGGTCCAGCCGCAGGCCGTAGCGCCGCGCCATCACCGCCCAGAAGTCATCGCCGCGGGCGAGGTCGGCATCGTAGCCCCGCGCGCGGCGGACCAGCGCGGGACGGCCGGTGATCGTTTCGACCGTCCGCACCACCTGTCCCTGCACGCCGGGCAGACCGCTGGCATAGGAAAACGCGCGGGCGATTCGCGCCGGGGACATGGCTTGGGTCATGGCGGCCTCCAGTTTCCGAACTGTTGGCATGGTCGGGTGACAATCGCGTGACGGCACCGGGTTTACCCCCTGCTGCGGAACGGCTTCACAAAGCCGCCGCCGGAATTGCGCAACACCCCCGGTACGGCCGCGGCTTTTGGCATGACCTTTGCGCGCGCTTGGTATAGGGCTGTTGTCGAAAAAAGGGCCAAAGTCGCACGATGGATTGGGACAAGCTGAGGATATTTCACGCGGTCGCGGATGCCGGCAGCCTGACCCACGCGGGAGATTCCCTGAATCTCAGCCAATCCGCCGTGTCGCGCCAGATCCGCGCGCTCGAGGAAAGCCTCGATGCGACGCTGTTCCACCGCCATGCCCGCGGGCTGATCCTGACCGAGCAGGGTGAGCTGCTGTTCGATGCCACCCGCTCGATGAGCCAGCGGCTCGAAGCGGCGGTGGCGCGGATCCGCGATTCGAACGAAGAGGTCTTCGGCATCCTGCGGGTGACCGCCACGACCGGCTACGGTTCGCTCTGGCTCGCGCCGCGCCTGCCCAAGCTCTACGAGCAATACCCCGATCTGCAGATCGATCTGATGCTCGACGAGCGGGTGCTCGATCTGCCGATGCGCGAGGCCGATGTCGCGATCCGGATGAAGGAGCCGAGCCAGGCCGATCTGGTGCGCAAACGGCTGATGGCGGTCAACATGCGGCTCTACGCGATGCCCGCCTATCTCGACGCCCACGGCCGCCCGGCCAGCCTCGACGATCTGCGCCACCACCGGCTGATCTGCATGAACACCACCTCGCAGCAGGTCACCGCGGGCGCCTCCTATGTGCAGGAGCTGCTCAGCAACGAGGTCCGTTCGCTGCTCACGGTCAACAATTACTTCGGCGGCCTGCAGGCGGTGCTCAACGGGCTCGGCATCGGCGTGTTGCCCGACTACGTGGTCCACGACTTCCCCGAGCTCGAACGGGTGCTGCCGGAGTCGGAATCGAACGAGATCCCGGTCTTCCTCGCCTATCCGGAAGAGCTTCGCCACTCCAAGCGTGTGGCGGCTTTCCGCGACTTCGTCGTTCAGGAGATCCACGAGTACCGCCGCCGCGCCGGCGGTGGATAGCGGTCCGCGCTCGCGCGTCCCGCCTCGCGGATTGGCGCGGCAAGAAAAACCGCGACGCAAATGTCACAGTTTCGTTGCTATGCGCATCGATCATAGCTGCATTGCAGCATTTTCACTTGTCACACTGCACACCGCCTCCTAAATGGGCATCGAGGCGGATCGCTGAGCGATCTGTGAACCGCCTCACCTCCCTGTTGGACTTAGGCCGGGCTTATGCCCGGTCTTTTTTTTGCGTTGCGCAGAAACTGTCCGTTCGAGGCGAGTCTCACCCTTCCCCTTCGATCCCGGACAGCGCGGCGGCGCGGCGCGCGCTGAGAAAGGCGCGTTCGCTGTCGACCCGGGTGAACGCCAGCGCCCGGTCATAGGCCGCAACCGCGCCCGCCGGATCGCCGCTTTGCGCGAGCAGCTCGGCCCGCGCAGCGTGGTACGGCTGGTACGTGTCCAGGACTGTGTCGAGACCGGCGATCTCGGCAAGCCCGGCGGCGGGCCCAGCGGTCTCAGACAGCGCGACGGCAAGGTTCAGCCGCACCACCGGGCTCGGCGCGATCCGCAAGAGCAGCCGGTAAAGTGCGACGATCTGCGGCCAGTCGGTCGCCGCCGCCGTCTCCGCCTCACCGTGCAGCGCCGCGATTGCAGCCTGGATCTGAAAGCGTCCGACCCGGCCCCGGGCCAGCGCGGTCTGGACCAGCGCCGCCCCCTCGGCGATCATCTCCCGGTCCCACAGGCCCCGATCCTGCTCGGCCAGCGGCACATAGGCGCCCCCTGCCCCGCCCCGTGCCGCCCGGCGGGCATGGGTGAGCAGGAGCAGCGCCAGCGCGCCCGCCGCTTCCGGCTCGTCGGGAAACATCCCCTGCACCAGCCGCGCGAGATAGAGCGCCTCTTCGCAGAGATCGATCCGGAGCTGCACCGCGCCCTCGGTGGCCGCATAGCCCTCGTTGAACACCAGATAGATCACGTCCAGCACCGAGGAGAGCCGTTCCCCGAGCGCCGGCCCCTGAGGGATTTCATAGGCGATACCCGCGTCGCGGATCTTGCGTTTCGCACGCGCCAGCCGCTGGCCCATAGTCGCGGGCTTGTCGAGAAAGGCGCGCGCGATTTCCTCGGTCGACAGACCGCCCAGCGTGCGCAGGGTGAGGGCGACGCGGGCCTTGGGGTCGAGCGCCGGGTGGCAGCAGGTGAAGATCAGCCGCAACCGCTCGTCGGGGATCTCGGCTTCGTCGGCCAGCGCGGTTTCCGCCTCCGAAAGGATCGCGATGTCGCGGGCGCGGTCGCGGAATCGGGTGTCGCGCCGGAACCGGTCGATCGCCTGGCGATGGGCCACCCGCAGGAGCCAGGCGCGCGGGTTGTCGGGGGGGCCGGATTTCTGCCAGTGCACGAGCGCGCGTTCGAGCGCGCCCTGCAGGCAATCCTCGGCGAGCTGGATGTCGCCGACCCGCCCGACGAGGGCGGCAAGGAGGCGGCCGTGGTCGCGGGCGACGACGCGGGCCAGTTCGCCCTGCACGTCGCCCGCCCCAGCCTTCAAAAGTTGAGGTCCATCACCGGGCGGACCTCGATGGTTCCGTGCTCCGCCACCGGGATCATGGCCGCGTATTTCAGCGCCGTGTCGAGATCGGGGCAATCGAGGAGGTAGTATCCGCCGAGCTGTTCCTTGGTCTCGGCGAAGGGGCCGTCCATGGTTTCGGTCTTGCCGCCGCGGATGCGAACGCAGGTCGCGGTCTCGACCGGCATCAGCGCGTCGCCGGCGACGAAGACACCGTCGTCGCGCAGGCGTTTGTCGAGCGCGATCCAGGGCGCCATCATGGCGTCGAACTCGGGCGTGCCCGGGACCGGGTCGTCGCCTGCACGGGCGGAAGAATAGATCAGAGCCATGTATTGCATGTGTGTTCCTTTCGGGGTTCGAGGTTGAGGATGCCCGTCGCCGGGCGGGTTGGCAACGCGCGGGACGGCGGTGCCGGTCACATCACCGCCGCGCCGAGGAGCGCGACGATGCAGATGAGATTGGCAAGGTGGTTGGCGCTGAGCCCGGCGATGCGGCCGAAGGTCACCGACCGGTCGTGGTACAGGCCGACGGCGTGCAGCGCGCGGCCCACCAGTAGCAGAAGCCCCGCCGCGTGCAGCCAGGCCGCGCCCAGCCCGCCCGCCTCGGCCAGCAGCATCAGGATCAGCGAGAGCGGCACGTTCTCGTGGAAATTGCCGTGCCGGCGGATGCGGGTGGCGAGACCCATATCGCCGCCGTCACCGATGGAGACATGGGCCCGCGCCCGGCCGAGGATCACGTAATAGCTCAGCGCCAGCGACATCAGCGCGAGCAGCGCGGCGTAGAGCGGGGTGATGGTGAGGGTCATGCCGGTCTCCTTGTGGGGGCGTTCGACACAAGGACGCGCGGGAGCTGCCGATTTCGACATCAGGGGCGAAAAAACTTTTCCCAATCCCCGCCCCCGGCTTTTCCTTCCACCCGGCTTGGCCTATGAGATCGGCCAAGATGGGGAGCGCCATGACCGAGCCGGACATCACCGAAGACCTGATTGCAGCCCACGGCATCAAGCCCGACGAATACGCCAATATCCTGCGGATCCTGAACCGGGCGCCGAATTTCACCGAGCTCGGGATCTTCTCGGCGATGTGGAACGAGCA
>JAGRMP010000506.1 GCA_020441225.1 Maritimibacter sp.
GCGCTTGCCTCCTCGATCGGCAGATCGTCGCCCTGCAGCGGCCAGATGCCGACCTGCGGCGCGTTGCCGAGCCGGCAATCGGCGTCGATCTGCAGCTGTGCCGCAAGGATCCCCGCCGCCGTGTTGATCGCCGGGTAGGGGGTCTGGGCAAGGGTCGGCGCGACACCCGCAAAGGCGATGAGCGCCGCGAAGAGCTGGAGGAGATGGCGCATGGGTCTTTCCTTCTGGTCCAATTCCGGGGCCCGCGCGGCGCGGGGCGTCAAAGTCTGATCTGCGGTCCTAATCCGCCGCCGGCAGGGCGATCCGGGCCGCGGTGAAACCGTCTTCGGTGCCCTCGAGCCAGACCTCTGCCGCGGACCGGTCGAACATCGCGCGCAGGTTGTCGGCGAGCCGGTCTGCTGTGGCACAGCTCTGGTAGCGAAACTCGGTGAGCGTCGGGGTGGTTCTCACCACGCTGTGGCTTGCGTAGCCGCCGAAAACCACAAGATAGGCCTCGAACCCGGCGATCTCGGCCGGGTCGAACCCCTTGAACGCAAGGGAAAAGGTATGGGCCTCGGCGCCGCAGCCCGGGTCTTCGTCCATTGAAGCGTCCGCCGCTGCGGCATCGCCCCGCATCACGGCGGCGAGCTGGGCTGCCAGCGCCGCGCCCACATCGCGCGCGATCGGCACCGCCTGGTCGCCGACAAAGGCGATCTGGCAGGCGCGGTCGCAATTGAGCGGCAGCATCGGCAGATCGCCGGGTCCGTAGCTCACCTCGTAGCCGCCGAGCGTGAGCCCGTCGGCCAAGGCAATCGTCCGCCCGGCGATCCGCAGGCGAAAATCGGTGATCCCCTCGTAGGGGCTCGGTACTTTCTCGGCATGGATCTCGAAAGCGGTCACCGCGTCGACCGGCACCACCTCGACGCTGCGCGCGAGGCTGATGAGCTCCGCGTCCGGGCGGCGGGTACGGCCGATGTCGTAAAACTCCATCGTCACCGCGGTCTCGTCATAGACCGAGATGCCCGCGGCGCGCATCTCGCCGGCGATGGCCTGCACCACCCGGTCGAAGATCGGGTTGTGGCGCTCGATGCTGTCCGGATCGGCATCCTCGCCCATCACCAGCAGGTTGACGCCGTCGGCATGGGCGATCACGGGCGCACAGGTGAGGCCCGCGCCCAGGGCGACGGCGGCCAGGGTGCTGCGGATCAGGTGAAACATGGCGCTGCCCCCCGGGGTCCTGCGCGCCGCCACCGGGGGCCCGGATCGGCGGGCGCGGCGGCGGGCGGGGTCACGAGCCGGTGGCCCAGGCCACGGTCACCCGGCGGTTGCCGGCGGCGCGCGGGTCGTGGGGGAATTTCAGCACTTCGTAGCCCATCCCGACCGGCAGGAAGCGGTCGTAGGGAATGCCGGTGATCGCGCTCACATGGGCGGCGACGGCGACCGCGCGCTTGCGCGACAGCTCCTGGTTATAGGCATAGCCGCCGACGCTGTCGGTATGGCCGACGATCAGGATCGGCTTGTCGCGCACCGCCGGGTCGGCGAGCATCCCCGCGAGCGGGGCGAGCCGGGCGATGGCCTGCGGCGTGAGCTGGAAGCTGTCATAGCCGAACTGCACCTCGATATCGATCTGGGGCAGGGCGACCGGCTGAATTGTGGGCTGGGCCGCCTGTACGGCGGCGGCTTCGGTCACTTCGACCGCGGCCTGGGTGGTCTGGTCGAACTTGCCGAAATTGACCACGCATTCGAGCGAGATGGTGCCGTCGTCGGGACAGCCGTTCAGCACGCCCGGGGCCGGCGCTTCTGCGGCCGGTGCAGCGTCGCCGCCCGCGTTCAGGTCGAACGAGGGCAGTTGCGTGGTCTGTTGGGCGCTGGCGGCTGTACTGGCGGCGGTGGCGAGCACCAGCCCTGCCAGGATGTAAAACGGTCTTCTGGACATCCCCAATCTCCTTTATCCCTCAAGGTTACGCCATTTCCGGCGTCCGGGCAGCAGGATTCTGCCCGAAAGGCGTTTGTTCCGGGCGCATTAAACACGCCGATTTCGACGGTGGAGTGGAAAGTGCAGGGCGATATCCGGGCCCGCGCAGGTTGTGCCCGCACTTTTCCCGTCATTTGATCGGTCGCCGCCGGCCGCGTTGATCCGCGCCCGGGGGTCGCGTAGGCTCCGGCCGAGGAACGGCCGCCTGGCGCGGCCCGGTTCACCGGAGGGTAGGGTGCGGACAGTCTGGTCGATCTTATGGGCGCTCTGGCTCGCGGTCCTTGCCGCGCTGCCGCTCCGCGCCGAGACCGTGACCGATCTCGCCCCCTTCCGCTGGGACAGCACCCGGCCGCAGGTGCTGGTGCTCGAGGGCGAGATCACCCGGCGCACCCCGCCGCTGCTCGGCCTCGCGCTCGGTCGGTTCGCCGATGTTGCGGTGCTGGAGCTGTCCAGCCCCGGCGGCGACGCCTATGCGGCGATGGCGATGGTCCCGACGATCCGCGCCGCCGGGCTCGCGACCCGGATCGGAGCGGGGGACAAGTGCCATTCCGCCTGTTCCTTCCTCTACTTCGCCGGGGTGGAGCGGACGGCGGAGGGCGAGCTCGGCGTCCACCAGCTCGCCTCCGCCAACGAGGCGTCGGGGCATTTCATCATGAACGACGTGCTCGACGTGTTCTCGGATCTCGGCCTGCCCGACATGGTACGGCGACGGATGATGCAGACGCCGCCCGACCAGATGTATGTCTTTACGCCCGAGGAGCTGGTGGCGCTGGGTCTGGTCGGCCCGGCGCGCCCCGCGGTCGCCGCCGCGCCCGATCCGGCGCCCGATCCCGCGCCAGTCCCCGATCCGGCCCCAACCCCGGCTCCCGATCCAGCCCCCGACCAGACGGCCACCCATATCGCCCTCGATATCGCCGGCGAGGCCAACGGGCGCGTGGTGATCGAGCTCTATGACGACATCGCTCCCGAGCATGCCGCCCGCCTCACCCGCCTCGCCCGCGAAGGCGCCTATGACGGCGTGGTCTTCCACCGGGTGATCGACGGGTTCATGGCCCAGACCGGCGACGTGGAGTTCGGCAAGGCCGGCGGCGATCTCTCCCGCGCGGGCACCGGCGGCTCGGCCTATCCGGACCTCGCGGCCGAGTTCTCCGACACCCCCTTCGTCGCCGGTACCGTCGGCATGGCCCGGGCGCAGGACCCCGACAGCGCCAACGCGCAGTTCTTCATCACCTTCGGCCCCGCGTCCTATCTCGACGGCCAGTACACTGTGGTCGGAAAGGTGGTCGAGGGGATGGATGTGGTCAACGCGATCAAGCGCGGCGGCGGCGACAACGGCGCGGTCGAGGGCACGCCGGACCGGATCACCCGCGCAGTCGCGCTGGATGCGCAGGGCCGGCCGCTGGCCGCGGCCGTGCGGCTGGTCGCCACCGCCAGCGGCGCAGCGGTCGAGATCCTGGGGATGCGATTGGCGCCGGTCAGCGACGCCGTTAGGGCCGAATTCTCGCTCGCAGCTGGGGCAAAAGGCCTTCTGGTGATCGAGATCGACGAAACCAGCAGAGCCTACGAAAAAGGCGTCCGAAGTGGCGACGTGATCGAAGAGGCCGGGCAAATAGCCGTCGGCTCGGTCGCTGAGTTTTCCGATGCGATCGAGGCGATCCGCCAGCAGGGCCGGAGAAACATACTTCTGATGATCCGAGCTCAGGGCAAGCCCAAGTTCGTGTCTTTTTACATGTGAACCCGCAATCCCGTCCCGCCGGCGGCTTGCGGGCACAGGTACGATCACACAGAGACCGGTCGGCGCCCGCCCGGCCCCCATTTCGAAAGGTACACCCATGTTCCGCCCTTCTACCCCGGTCCTGCCCATCCTTCTGACTCTGGCAGCGCTGACCGCCGCCCCCGCCACGGCAGGCCAGTGGACCCGTCTCGCCGCCGCCGACGAATTCGAGGATTGCGCCTTCGCCTTCACCGGCCCGATCAACCCCGGCGATCTCACCGGCATCCTCACCGACCCGGCCTGGAACGACGCCTTCCGCAAGCGGGTCTGCCTCGACAGCCCGGGCGGCAGCCTCAAGGAGGTCTACGACTTCATCACCGCCGAGGGCGACGAGGGGCTCGGCTTCGCCACCACGGTCAAATCGGACGCGCGCTGCGAGAGCGCCTGCGCCATCCTGTTCATGTTCGGCCAGTCCTGGGGCGCCAACAGCCCCTATCCCGACCGGATGCTCGAACCGGGCGCAAAGCTCGGATTTCATTCGCCTTTCCTTGCCGGCGCCGACATCGCCGAGGACCAGCGCGAAGACGTGTTCCGGGTCGCGCTCGACGTCGCCAAGCTGCTGATGGACACCTCCTACAAAGCCACGACCCAGGCGGGCGCGCCCTTGCCTTATGAGCTCGTGTCGCTGGTGCTGAGCACGCCGGGCGACCAGATGCACTACGTCGAGACGCTGGGCGAGTTGAAGCTGCTCGGCATCGAGCGCCCCTACGACACCGAGGCGCGGGTGCGGATCGGGGCCGACCGGGCCAGCATCGCGGCGCTGGTCGAGCGGGTCTGCGTCTCAAGCTACGCCATGACCTTCCGCAACTGGCTGGTGGATGACGGCTACGATTTCAACGACCTCGTCGCCTATGTGCGCGAGACGCTGGCCTCGGGCGGCACCAATGTGGAAAACCTCGTCGAACTCCCCGCCTCCGATTACCAGGATCCCCGGATCGTCGGCATCCTGAGCGGGCCGTTCCACGTGCCGGGGTGGTATTCCGCGGGCGCGGCGCTCTATTGCCGGGCCGAGCTTTCGGTCGCGCCGGGCGCCGGGGTCTACGATGTCAGCGTCAACAATTTCAACGTCAGCTTCGGTCCGCTGTTCGACCTCGACGAGACCCCGCTGCCGGAGTGGAACGGCGAATACAACGTGATCTCGGCCGGCGTCGAGCCGATCGACACGCCGTTCTGAACCGGGCGGACGACCGGTCCCCGGCCCGCGCGCCCCCAAATGGCCCCAGAACCGCCCGGCTGAAGACGTTGAATTTCAGGGGGTTTCGAGCTACCGTTCGCCGGGCGGGGCCAGGTTTTGTTTGGGTCCCGGTCCCCGGTCATTCGAGAGGAACGCATAGTGAGCATTTGGGCTAACTTTGGCGGGATGGCGGCTTTGGCGCTTCTGGGCGCGGGCCTTGCCGCGCCGGTGCGCGCCGAAGTGATCACCGAATACGAGCCCTTCGTCTACGACACCGATACCCCGGACGTGCTGCAGCTCGACGGTGCGATCAACCATCGTGCGGCGGTGCTGTTCAAACTGGCGCTCAACGATTTTCCCAAGGTGACCACGCTCAGCCTGTCGAGCGAGGGCGGCTCGGTCTATGCCGCGCTGCCCGCCGCCTATGACGTGCGCGTCGCCGGGCTCAAGACCATGATCCCCGAAGGCAAGACCTGCGCCTCGGCGTGCTCGTATCTGTTCTTCGCCGGCGCCGAGCGGATGGCCGAGGGGCGGCTCGGCGTGCACCAGATCGCGACCAGCTCCGACAGCCTGTCGGACGGGCAGGTGACGCTGGGCGACATCTTCAAGGCGTTCGAGGATTTCGGCGTGCCGACCTCGGTGATCAGCCGGATGATGCGCACGCCCGCGGATTCGATGTATCTCTTCGACCCCGAAGAAATGGAGCGCCTCGGCCTGCTCGGCCCGGTGCCGGGGGCGACCGAGGTGCCGGTCGAGGCCCCCGCACAGGTGGCCGAGCCCGCCCCGCAACCGGCCCCGGTCCAGCCCACGCCCGACCCGCAGGTGGCCGAACCGGCGGCGCCGGCCGTGCCGGACCCGGCGCCGGCGGAGGACACCCAGATCGCCGCCGTCGAACCCGCGCCGGCGCCGCCCACCGAAATGGCGGACAGCGAGGGGCTCGACGCCGCGACCAACGCGCTCGACCCGCTGGTGGCCGCCTGTTTCGACGCGGCGCTGCCCTGGGCCAACGATTTCGGCTGGCCGGGCATCCGCTCGAAAGAGATCCAGACCGGGCGCGCGATCCCGGCCTGCGAACGCGCCCGGGCGCAGGCGCCCGAGAACGACTGGGTCACCATCTCGCTCGCCCGGGCGCTGGGCGAGGCGGGGCAGGACACCCGCGCCGTGTCGCTCTATGAGCCGGTCGCCAACCGCGGCCATGCCTATGCCCAGGGCAGCCTCGGGGTGTTCTACCTCAACGGCCGCGGCGTGGCGAAGGATCAGGGCCGGGCCTACCGGCTGTTCCTCGACGCCGCCGCCGAGGGCGATGCCACCGCCAATTTCGCGCTCGCCGTGATCAACGCTTTCCCGAGCCACACCATCGCCAACGATATGCAGGCGGCCATCGATTACGCCTATGAGGCGCTGGCCGCGGGCGAGGACCGCTCGCCGCAGATCTACCGCGACATCAACAAGTTTCCCCAAGCCGTGCGGGTCGGCGTGCAGCGCCGGTTGCAGCGCGAGGGCTTCTATTCGGGCGCGCTCGACGGGTCGTTCGGCCCCGCCTCGATGGCGGCGGCGCGGCTGCTTGCGCTCAGCCGCCAGGCCGAGGGGTAGGGCGGATCGGGCAGGAGCTGCGGGACCGGAGCCGGAAACGGGGTCGGATCGGAACGACATCTCACGGCTTCGTGAGTACGCCGCACAGGACGCCTCGCGCGTCCTTGCCTAAGCTTTCCAATTGGAGGCCGGCAAAACCATGGTTCCGTACGCCTGGCCGTCGGTGTCGCGTTGTTGCCATGGAACGCAATTGAATTGGAGCACCAAGATATGAACAGGCCATCACGTCACATGCTGTCCATTTCCGCCCTGGCGCTGGTCGTCGCGGGCGGGCTCGGGGCGCCCGCGCGCGCGCAGGGGGAAGGCGACATCAACTCGATCCTGCAGGGCGGCACCGACGAACCGGCAGCGCCCGCCGCACCTGCTGCGCCGGCGGAGACCCCTGCGGATACCGCGACCGACCCGGCGCCCGAAGAACCGGCCGCCCCCGCGCCGGATGCCCCGGCCACGGCCCCGGACGCCGACACCGGGACCGACACCACCGCCGCCCCGGCGACCGATTACGGCGACCCAGTTGCGCCCTTCGGCCTCGCCGATGCCGACCGGCCCTCGCTGGTTGCGGGCATCCGCCTCGACCAGGACGCGATCGGCGCGGGCGAGGTCAGCTTCCGGGCGATGATGGAGATCGGCCGCCACCTGTTCACCCAGCGCTTCACCGCCGAGGACGGCTACGGCGAAGGCCCTTACGGCCCGCGCGAGGTCAAGCGCCAGGAAGCCGACCACGGGCCGATGGCCGCCTTCGGCAAGCTGCCGTGGATGCGCGTGAACGGGCTCGACAGCCAATCCTGCCTCGAATGCCACTCGGCTTCGGGGATGCAGGCCGAGGGCTATGCCGCGGTGCCCGACAGCCGCACGATCCGCACCGACGGGCTGTCCGGCGCGGGCACCATCGCCACCACGGCGATCATCAACCCGATGCAGCAGACGCCCGCCCCGACCTGGGCGCGCGACGCGCTCCTCGCCAACGGCTACCAGGACCCCGACGCCATGCTGGCCGTGTTCCTGCGCAACCCGCCGCATGTGTTCGGCGCGGGCTATACCCAGAGCGTGGCCGAGGAGATGAGCTTCGATCTGATCGACGCACGCTACCGCACGCTTGAGGCCGCCGCCGCCGATCCGGGCGTGGTCTATGAGATCGGGCTCGAATCCAAGGGCACGTCGTTCGGCGTCTACAGCGCTGCGGTGCGGCCCGGGTCGGGCGAGATTTTCTTCGACCAGCTCGGCCCCTGCGGCACCAACCCGCAGCTCGACGAATATTGCGGCCAGATCGAGGGGGTCGGCGAGGACTTCATCGTCCGGCCCTTCCAGTGGAAAGGCATCGCGTCGAGCATGCGCAACTTCGTGCGCGACGCGCTCAACTTCCACTTCGCGATGACCCCGGACGAGCTGTCGCCGGGCACCCCCGATCTCGACGGCGACGGGGTGGAGAACGAGGTGTCGGTCGGCGAGGTGACCGCGCTCACCGCCTTTGCGCTCAGCACCCGCCCGCCGGTCCAGGCCGAGGCCGAGACCGACGCCGATTATGCGCTGGTCGAGCGCGGGCGCTGGCTGTTCAACGGCGAGGATATGCCGGCGGGCTACGATGCCGGCGACAGCTGTTCGTCCTGCCACCACCCGTCGAAAGAGCTGTGGGACCCGACCGCCTATGTCCACGATCCCCGCACGCCCGAAGCGGCGCGCGTCGCTTCGGCGGAAAGCACCGGCGGACGTCCGGCGCTGATCGTCGAGGGCACCGGGGTCGGGCTCGGCCAGGCCGCGCCGCTGGGGCTGA
>JAGRMP010000507.1 GCA_020441225.1 Maritimibacter sp.
ATGTGGCGCGACGTGTTCCTGACCAACAAGGATGCGACGCTCGATATCCTGGGTCGGTTCACCGAGGAGCTGTTCATGCTGCAGCGCGCGATCCGCATGGGCGACGGCGAGATGCTGCACGCCTATTTCACCAAGACCCGGGCGATCCGCCGGGGGATCATCGAAGCCGGGCAGGACACCGCCGCGCCGGATTTCGGTCGCGGGGGCAGGTCATGAGCGGGCGGGGGATCGTTGCGGCGTTCCTCGCCGGCTGGGTCGTTGCGCCCGCTTTGGCCGAAGCCCCGGAGCGCTCGATCCGGGCGATGCCGCGGCCCGCGGTGGTCGAGGTCGAGGTTGCCACGGTTGCCGGGGAAACGGAGCAAGTCGATGCTGCCGTGACCAGCGCGGTGGTGAGCGCGCTGGCGGTGATGGCCTCGCCAAGGCCGCTGCCGAAGCCGCCGGAGGTTTCGGTCTCAGCCGCCGCGTCGCCCGCCGTGATCGGTGCACCGCGCCCGGTCGTGCCGCGGGTCTCGGCGGCGAACAAGCCGCCGGTCGACCCGATCGCGGCGTTTTTCCAGGGGCTGGCGGCGCCGAAACCCGCGGCCGCCGCTGTGCCGGGTGTGGCCGAGGCGGCCGTGCCGACCGGGCTGGCCGTGCCCCAGTCGCCGCGGCCCGAGACGCGCCCGAACGGGTTTGCCAAGCTCGTCGCGGCGATCACCACGCCGCGGGCGACCAGCCGCGCGGGCTCGGTCTGCGGCGTGCCGGAGATCAAGGGCGAGGCGATCCGGGCCATCGGCGGCGCGGGGTCCTGCGGGATCGCCCAGCCGGTGCGGATCACCTCCGTTTCGGGCGTTGCGGTGTCGGGCGGGCCGACCATCGACTGTACCACCGCGAAGGCGCTGAACGACTGGGTGCGGGGCGGGGTCATGCCGGCCGTCGGGCGGACCGGCGGCGGGCTCGCGCAGGTCAACGTGATCGCGTCGTATTCCTGCCGGAGCCGCAACAACGTGAAGGGCGCGAAACTGTCGGAGCATTCCTTCGGTCATGCGATCGACGTTTCGGGCGTGACGCTCAAGGACGGCACCACGCTGACCGTGCTCGATCACTGGCGCAGCGGGAAATACGGCAAGATCATCAAGGCGATGCACGGCTCGGCCTGCGGGACCTTCGGCACCGTCCTCGGTCCCAATGCCGACCGCTACCACCAGAACCACCTGCATCTCGACACCGCGCGCTACCGCGCCGGGAGCTACTGCCGCTAGGGACGGTGGGTGCGGGCCGTCCTGCGCCGGAAGCGGCGCGGTTTCCTGACCTTGTGACGGAGGGGCTCGGCGCACAGCCAGGCCCGAGCCTGCCTCGCTGAACGCGAAATGACCCGGCGGAGGTGCAAGCTGGGGTCGTTGCCGGCCTGGAACCTGTTTGTTTCGTTGCGATATCAATGGCTTGTCTGCGCCGTCACTCGCGGCCGAGGAACCGTCCCAGCGCGGTCGTGACGATGAAGATCGCCGCGGCCGTGGAGACGATCGAGGGGCCGGCGGGGGTGTCGAGAAACCAGGACGCGGCGAGCCCGCCGAGGGCGGAGAGCATGCCGACGGCGACCGCGCCCCAGGCCATGGTCTCGGGCGCGCGGGCGAGGCCGCGCGCGGCGGCGGCGGGGATGATGAGCATCGCCGCGATCAGCAATGCGCCGACCACCTTGAGGGCGACGGCCACCACCACGGCGAGCGCGAGGGTGAGCACCAGCCCCTCGCGGTCGGCGTCGATCCCGGAAGCCGCGGCCAGTTCGCGCGAGAGGGTGGCGGTCAGGAGCCGCGACCAGCGCCAGGCTATCAGCGCGATCACCAGCGCCGCGCCGCCCCAGATCACCGCGAGGTCTGTGGCACTGACGGCGAGGATGTCGCCGAACAGGAAGGCCGAGAGATCGACCCGGACGCTGGGCACGAAGGAAATGGCAACGAGGCCGAAGGCGAGGGCGGCATGGGCGAGCACGCCGAGGGCGGCGTCCATCGCGTGGCCGCGGGCCGAAAGCCAGCTGACCGCGGCCGCCATGGCGAGCGCGATCACCAGCGTGCCCAGCGTGACGGGCAGCGAAAAGATCAGCGCGAGCGCGACGCCAAGCACCGCGGCATGGGCCGTGGCATCGCCGAAATAGGCCATGCGGCGCCAGACGACGAAACTGCCGAGCGGTCCCGCCGCAGCGGCGATGCCGATCCCGGCCAGCGCGGCGCGAAACATGAAATGGTCAAGCATGGTCGCGATCTTTCGGCGTTTCCTTGGAATTTTTGTTCGAATTATGCAAATCGTGACCGTGGTGATCGTGGCCGTGATCGTGATGGCTGTGACCCAGCCCGTCGTGCGCGTGGTCGTGGTCGTGCTGGTAGAGCGCGAGCGCGCCGTGGGTGCCGTGGCCGAAGAGCGCACGGTATTCGGGCGCGGCGCGCACCACATGGGGCGTGCCGGCGCAGCAGATATGGTGGTTGAGACAGATCACCCGGTCGGAGGCCGACATCACCACGTGCAGATCGTGGCTGACCATGAATACCCCGAGCCCGGCCTCGCTGCGGACCCGGGCGATCAGCTCATAGAACTCGGCCTCGCCGGGCTGGTCGAGCCCCTGGGTGGGCTCGTCGAGGATCAGAAGCTGCGGGTCGGTGAGGAGGGCGCGGGCGAGCAGCACGCGCTGGAACTGGCCGCCCGAGAGCGCGGCCATCTGCCGCCGTTCGAGCCCGGCGATGCCGGCGAGCGTAACCACCGCCGCGACCCGGGCCGCGGGAGGGCGTGCGGGCAGGGACAGAAACCGCGCGACGGTGAGCGGCAGGCTTGCGTCGATATGGAGCTTTTGCGGCACATAGCCGATGCGCAGCCCCGGCGCGCGTGTGACACGGCCGGCCTCGGGGCGAACCGCGCCGAGGAGGACCTTGACCAGCGTCGACTTGCCCGAGCCGTTCGGGCCGACCAAAGTGACGATCTCGCCCGGGTCGATAGACATGTCGACCCCATCGAGCACCCTGGTCCCGGCGTGGCGCACGACGATGTTCTCGGCCGCGATCAGGCTCATGCGTGGCCCTCCCTGCAGGCGGGGCAGAGCCCGTAGGCTTCGAGCGTGGCGCCCGCGACGGAGAAACCGGCCTCCGCCGCCGCGCCGTCGAGCGCCTTGCGGACGGTGCTGTCCGGGGCCTCGGCCACCGCGTGGCACTCTTCGCAGATCAGGAAGACCGGCGCATGCGCCTCGCCCGGGTGGCTGCAGGCGGCGAAGGCGTTGAGCCGGCGGATCCGGTGGGCAAGCCCCTGGTCGGTCAGGAATTCGAGCGCCCGGTAGGCGACCGGCGGCTGGTGGCCGAAACCCTCCTCGGCCAGCCGGTCGAGCACTTCGTAGGCGCCCATCGCGCGGTGATGCTCGAGCAGCAGTTCGAGCACGCGCCGGCGCACCGGGGTGAACCGCGCGCCGGTCTCGGCGCAGAGCCGTTCGGCGCGCCCGAGCGCCTCGGCGGCGCAGGCGGCGTGGTCGTGCGGGGCGAAGGCGGCGGCGGGATTGCCGGGGCCGGGGGCGGTGTGCGGGTGCCGAGTCATGTTTCCTCGATATCGGGTCTGGTGCGGCGTGAGTAGGGGCTTGTCGCATCGAATGAGTGATATTATAACATTACACTCACGACCAACAAGGTGCTCCAGATGCGTTTCCCCTTTGCTCTCCTCCCAAACATGATCGCTGGCCCGATCGCTGGCCTGATCGCCGGACTGATCGCCGGTCCCGCCTTGGCCGAACCGCCAAGGGTGGTTGCCGATATCGCCCCGGTTCATGCGCTGCTGTCGCAGGTCATGGAGGGGGTCGCAACGCCGGACCTGCTGCTCGAACAGAACGCCGACCCCCATGCGGTCCAGCTTCGGCCGAGCCAGGCGCGGATGCTTGCGGGCGCCGATCTTTTCGTCTGGGTCGGGCCGGAGCTCAGCCCCTGGCTCGCAGGGATCGTGGAGAGCGAAGTGGCGGAAGATATCGCGCTCACGGCGCATCCGGCGACGCATCTGCGGGAGCTCGGCGAAGCGGGCACGGACCATGCCGAAGAGGCGCATGGCGATGCGGCGGACCACGACGATGATACTGCGGCGCCGGACCACGATGACCACGGGGAGGCCGATGAAGCGCAGGCCGAAGACGCGGGGCATGACCATGCGCATACCGGCGTGGACCCGCATGTCTGGCTGTCGACCGAGAATGCCCGCGCCTGGCTCGGCGTGTTCGCGGAGACCCTGGCGGCGCGCGATCCGGAGAACGCCGCGGCCTACCGCGCCAATGCCGGGGAGGCGGTCGCCGAACTCGACGCGCTCGACGCGCGGATCGGTGGGCGCCTGGCGGCGCACCAGGGGGCGGAGATCGTGACCTTTCACGCGGCGTTCGGCTATTTCACCGAGGAATTCGGGATCGAGGTCGCGGGCTCGGTGCGGCCGGGCGACGCCTCGGCGCCCTCGGCGGCGGCGCTCGACGCGCTGCGCGATCTGGTCGCCGATCACGGGGTGGAATGCGCCTTTGCCGAGCCGGCCTATGACCCCGGGCTGCTCGACGCGATCGCCGGGGGCACGGGCCTGCGGATCGGGACGCTCGACGCCACCGGGTCGGCCCAACCGCAGGGGCCCGGGCAATATGCTGCCACGCTCGAGGGGATCGCGGTGGCGATTGCGGAGTGTCTCGAGGCGGGGTGAGCGCGCGACCGGCGGCGGCAGCGCTGAGCCGCTTCTGCCCGTGCGGCCGCTGCGGGGTCACGGCAGGACCGAGAGCCAGAGCCAGATCGTCAGGATCGAGACCACCGTGCCGCCGAGGACCGCGGTGGCGTTCACCCGCTTGGCGACGCCGTACATGTTGGCGAAGACATAGGCGTTGACCCCCGGGGCCATGGCCGCCATCAGCACCGCCGACCGGGTCTGGCCGGTGCCGATGTCGAACAGCGCGCCGAGGCCGTAGACGATGGCCGGGTGCAGCACCAGCGAGACCGCGACGATATAGGCGACGAGGCGCAGATCGCCCTCGGGCCGGTAGGCCGCGAGCACGCCGCCGAGGGCGAAGAGCGCGGTGGGAATGGCCGAGGCGGTCACCATGTCGACGGCGCTGACAACCGCGCCGGGCAGCGGCAGGCCGGTGAGGTTGACCGCCGCGCCGAGGCCGATCCCGATCACCATCGGGTTGCGGCTCATCGAGCGCAGCACCGAGAGCATGGTCGCCCCCGCGCTGCGGCCCTCGGCGCGGGCGATCTCCATCGCTGTCACGCCGAGCATGTAGACGAAGGGGGCGTGGAAGGCGATGATCGCGTAATTGTAGACCAGCGCCTCGGTCCCGTAGGCGCGTTCGGTGATCGGCAGGCCGAGGATGCCGCCGTTGGAAAAGGCGGTGGCGAAGGCGATGGCGATGGAATCCGGCCAGGGCCGGTGGAACAGGAAGCGCGCGCCCAGGAGCCCGGCGAGGAAGCCCGCGCTGACGCCGATGTAGAAGGCGGCGAGCATCGGCGGGTCGAAGGTTTCGCCCAGGTGCAGTTGCGAGACGCCGCGAAACAGGAGCACCGGGAAGGCGAAGCCCTGGGCATAGGACATGAGCCCTTCGAACAGGCTCTCCTTCGCTCCGAGCCCGCGCCGCGCCCCGTAGCCGAAGCCGATCACCAGGAAGACCGGCAGGATGACGACGATCAGGGTCTGCATGGCGCGGGGCTTTGTCCGGTGGCGGGGTGTGTCGCCTGGTGGCACGCGCCGGGGGTTTTGCACCCCCGGACCCCCGCAGAGTATTTTGCCCAAGAAAAAGGCGGGGGCCTGGTCGCGGTGCGGGCCGGGCTGTGGGCGCGGTGCGCGATCGGCCGGGCGGGGCGGGCGGCGGGCATCGGCGCGCGCTCAGACGTCGAAGCCGATCGTCATCCCGTCGTAGGCGGGGGTGACATGGGCGGGGGTCTCGGCGGCGACGTCGTCGTAATCGAGATCGATATGCATGTTGGTGAGCACGCCCCGTTCGGCGCCGGATCGTTCGAGCCAGCGCAGCGCGGTTTCGAGATTGGCGTGGGTCGGGTGCGGCTTGCGCCGAAGCGCGTCGATGATGAAGACCGCGAGCCCGTCGAGGAGCGGCCAGGCCTCGGGCTTGATCTCGGAGACATCGGGCAGGTAGGCGAGATCGGCGATGCGGAAGCCGAGCGCGTCGATGGCGCCGTGTTCGACCTCGAACGGATGCAGGGTGATGGCCCCGCCTGCGCCCTCGACGGTGACATCGCCGGTGATCGTGTGCAGATCGAGGATCGGCGGGTAGGAGGAGCCGGCGGGCTGGACGAAAGCGTAGCCGAACCGGCCGAGCAGAGCGTCCTGGGTGGCGCCATCGGCCCAGACCGGCAGGCGGCGGCCGATGTTGTAGACCACCTGGCGCAGATCGTCGAGCCCGTGCACGTGGTCGGCATGGGAATGGGTGAAGACCACCGCGTCGAGCTCGGAAACCCGCGCGTCGAGCAGTTGGGCGCGCAGATCCGGCGAGGTGTCGATCAGGACGCGGGTGGTGCCGGCCGCGGTCTCGCGGGTGATGAGCAGCGAGCAGCGGCGGCGGGCGTTTTTCGGGTTGTCGGGGTTGCATTCGCCCCAGTGGCCGCCGATGCGCGGCACGCCGCCCGAGGAGCCGCAGCCGAGGATGGTGAAGGAGAGCCGGGCCATCAGGCGGCCCCTGTCCAGGCGGCGGCCTTGGAAAAGAGCCGGTCGAAATTGGCCTGGGTCTGCGCCGCGAAAGCGGGGTAGTCGAGGCCGAAGACCTCGGCGCCGACCCGGGCGGTGTCGGCGGTATAGGCCGGTTCGTTGCGCTTGCCGCGGTGGGGCGGGGGCGCGAGATAGGGGCTGTCGGTCTCGACCAGGATCCGGTCAACGGGGGCGGCGGCGAAGATCTCGCGGACCTCGGACGATTTCGGGAAGGCGGCGATACCGGACATCGAGAGGTAGAAGCCGAGATCGAGGGCCGCGCGGGCGAGCGCCGGGCCCGAGGAAAAGCAGTGCATGACGCAGGCATAGGGGCCGGCGGCATGTTCCTCTGCGAGGATGCGGGCCATGTCGTCGTCTGCGTCGCGCGAGTGGATGATAAGCGGCAGGCCGGTCCGCCGCGCCGCCTCGATATGGAGGCGCAGGCTCTCCTGCTGCGCCGCCCTGGTCTCGGCGGTGTAGTGGTAATCGAGCCCGGTCTCGCCGATGCCGACGAACTTGGGGTGGGCGGCGAGGGCGAGGATGTTGTCGACGGAGAGCGGGGCTTCCTCGGCGACATGCATCGGGTGGAGGCCGCCGGCCCAGAACACCGGGTCGTGCTCCTCGGCGAGGGCTCTTGCCTTGGGGAAGGTGGCGTGGCGGGTGGCGATGGTGACCATCCGGGTCACGCCCGCCGCGCCGGCGCGCGCGATCACCTCGGCGACCTCGCCGTCGAAGGCCGGGAAGTCGAGGTGGCAATGGCTGTCGGTGATCTCGGCTTGGCGCATGCGCCTCGTTCCCCGCGGTTCCGGTCAGGT
>JAGRMP010000508.1 GCA_020441225.1 Maritimibacter sp.
GCGCTCACCCGGATGATCTCGGCGGTGTTCCGGCGCGGCGGCGACGTGAGCTTCGTGGTCGAGGAGCTGAAAGCGGTGTTCGACCCGCGCGGCGGCGCCTGGATGGGCGGGCGCTACGTACCCTCGATCCTGGCCGCCATCGGCGGGGTGGTCGAGCGGCACATGATCGAGACCGGGTTCATCGCCGGCGAGGGAATGGGGCTCAAGACCGACCCGCAATCGCATGTGGTCAACCTGCCCACGCATCGCGGCCCGGCCTGCCCACGCTGCGGCCAGTACGAGATGCGGATGGTCGAAGGTTGCATGACCTGCGCCTCCTGCGGCCATTCCAAGTGCGGGTAGGCAGCGCCGGTCCGCAAATTGAGCCGTGCCGTCAAACTTGTTTTCCGCTCTTTGGGTGGCAAAGTCGATTTCCTCCGAGGTGAAGGCCAAGGTCGCGCTGAACGCAGGCCCGGGGCGGTGGCGCCAAGGTGGACTGATTTCTCAGCGGTGTTGGGACAACGTCCGGTCGCTTGGTCCTGCGCACCCACGGAACCCTGGGCACCTCGGGCTTGCGGGCCCCTGCCGGACAGTGTTCGCGGCGCGGTGCACTGGCCCGAGAAGCGTTTCCGCGGGCCAGGGTCCGGCAGGATTTCGAAGCCGCGGTAAGCTGACAACCGCCGGGGGCACGTCAGGCAGCCATCGGCCTCAGACCCCGCCTCGAACCGGTGGGGGACGCATGGCTGGGGTCCGGCGGCGAAAGGGCGATCTCCGCTGGATATTGCGAACCGGCGGAGACGGTCGAGTTGCGCCGCGGGCTGCCGGGTTGCGCGCCGCGGCGACAATGCCCCTCATCTCACAGGACTGATCCCAGCAACTCATCTCCCTGACGCCGGCGTTTGACCGCGGCCCGCCAGCCGCGAAGACCCGGATTGACCCATCTGGGCGTCGGACCTGCGGAACCGCTCGACCTTGCCGCTGAGCAGGGGCGCGTTCTGCTTGATGCGGCGGTGGTCGATGGCGCGGGCTCGCGGGCACGGTCAAATCCGGTGCGGGTGACGGCCGACGCGTCACAAAATCTTTGCGAAACCGTCGCACGAAGGTGACCGACTCGGGGTCATGTCTGCCGCAACAATCGCGGGGAACCCGAATGCTTGTTGCCGAGCAGCTGACAAAGAGATTTGGCGAGACTGTCGCGGTCGACGCGGTGTCGTTCACCGTCGACCGGCCGATGATGATCGGCGTCATCGGCGCCTCGGGCGCGGGCAAGTCGACCTTCCTTCGGATGATGAACCGGCTCACCGACGCGACCATGGGCAGCCTCTCGTATGAGGGGCGCAACGTTCTGGACCTCACCGGCCCGGCGCGCCGCCAGTGGCAGTCGGACTGCGCGATGATATTTCAGCAGTTCAACCTGGTGCCGCGGATGGATGTGGTCTCGAACGTGCTCCACGGCACCCTCGGGCGCCGCTCGACGCTGGCAACCCTTTTCAACCTGTTCCCGCGCGAGGACATCCACAAGGCGATCGACATTCTCGAACGGCTTGGCATCGCAGAGCATGCCGCGAAACGGGCCGAAGCGCTCTCCGGCGGGCAACAGCAGCGCGTCGCCATTGCCCGGGCGCTCATGCAGGACCCAAAGATCATCCTTGCCGACGAGCCGATCGCCTCGCTCGATCCGATGAACGCCCAGACCGTGATGGAAGCGCTCCGCCGCATCCATGACGAGGATGGCCGCATGGTCATCGCCAACCTGCACACGCTCGATACCGCGCGGCGCTATTGCGACCGGATCATTGGCATGCGTGCGGGCCGCGTCGTGTTCGACGGCACGCCCGAACAGCTCACCACCGGCGTCGCCCGCGACATCTACGGTGCCGACGAGACGTTCTCGGAAGAGGCGACCTCGACCGAGATCCGCGGCCCCGGCGCGCCCGTTTTGACGGCACGCGCGGCTGCGCCTGCCTGAACGACCCCAATTCATCAAACCCAACGGAGACAGATGATGAAAAAGATCGTAGCCGCCGCGCTCGTGACCACGGCGCTCACCGCCCCGGCTTTCGCCGTCGAGGGCATCACCGAATTCAACATCGGCCTGCTCGGCGGTGAAAACGCCCAGGATCGGCTCGCGTCGAACGAATGCCTGCGGGAATACACCGAGGAGGCCCTCGGCGTGCCGGTCAAGCTGTTCGCCCCGGCCGACTATAACGGCGTGATGCAGGGTCTGCTTGGCGGCACCATCGACATGGCCTGGCTCGGCGCCTCGTCCTATGCCGGCACCTACATCCAGAACCCCGACGCGGTCGAGCCGGTGCTGGTCAAGGCCAACCCGGACGGCAGCTACACCTATTTCTCCATCGGCTTCGCCCGCGGCGACAGCGGCGTGACCTCGCTCGAGGATATGAAGGGCAAGGTCTTCGGTTTCGGCGATCCCAACTCCACCAGCGGATACCTGATCCCGTCGGTCGAGATCCCGGCCAAGACCGGCGCCTCGATGGAAAGCGGCGACTATTTCGCCGAAGTGAAGTTCACCGGTGGGCACGAGCAGACCATCGTCGCCGTCAACAACGGCGACATCGACGGGGGTGTGACCTGGGCCGATGGCCAGGGCGCCTGGGAAGACGGCTTCAACAACGGTGCGCTGCGCAAGGCGGTCGACGCCGGCCTCGTCGACATGAACGACCTTGTCGAGATCTGGCGCTCGAAGCCGATCCCGGAAGGCCCTGTCGTGGTCCGCAAGGACCTGCCGCAGGAGGTCAAGGATATCGTGACCGCCCTGTGGTTCGACATGAAAGAGACCGATCCGGATTGCCTCTACGGCATGGCCGCCGGCGAGTCGGGTGGCTTCGTGCCGATCACCCACGACTATTACGAGACCATCATCGAAGTGCGTCGGCAGAAGAGCGAATAAGCCTGCGCTCAACATCCGGGCCCTGCCATCTCGTTGGCGGGGCCCGATCCATTCAAGGGGGCCCTGCATGGCCGACGTCAGCACACGGATCCACCGCGACCACTACGTCGCCCTGACCCAGCGAAAACGCCTTTACGGCGGGATGACGCTGGCCGTCTTCGTGCTGTTGCTGGTGTCCGGGTTCTATGTGGCCGACAGCCGCAATGCCGGTGGGTTCTGGGACGGTTTGCCGAATATCTTCGGATTTCCGCGCGATGTGCTCGCCGATACTTTGCCGAAACTCGACCAGCTTCCGGGACATATCCTGCACTACCTCCCGTCGCTGATCGAGACGATCAACATCGCGGCGCTCTCGACCCTGGTCGGCGGGTTCGGCGCCATCGCCTTCTCGCTCCTGGCCACCCGGGGCCTCGCGCTCTGGCCGCGCGCGATCCCGCTGGTTCGCCGGACGATGGACGTCATGCGCGCGGTGCCCGAGATCGTCGTCGCGCTGGTCCTGATCTTCGTGCTCGGCGGCGGCCCGGTGCCGGCGATGGTCGCCATCGCCGTCCACACGGTTGGCGCGCTGGGCAAGCTGTTTTCCGAAGTAAACGAGAACGCGGACCTGAAACCCGTCGAGGGGCTGACCTCGGTCGGCGCGAGCTGGTTTCAGCGAATGTGGCTCGGCGTGGTGCCGCAGGTGGCGCCCAACTACCTGAGCTACGCGCTCCTGCGGTTCGAGATCAACATCCGCGCCTCGGCGATCCTCGGTTTCGTCGGCGCCGGCGGCATCGGCTACGAGCTCAAGAACGCCATGTCCTGGGGCAAGGGCCAGTTCGATGAGGCGGCGGCGATCTTCTTGCTGCTGTTCGGCACCATCGTGGTCTTCGACCAGCTGTCGAGCCATGTGCGCAACCGTCTGACCCACCAGGGAGGGCATTGACATGGCCGATATCGCGCTGTCCGGCGGCCCCGCGGGCCGTTATGCCGAGGCGGAGGCGATTTTCGCCCGCAAGAAATTGATTGCCATAGCAATTCCGGTCGCAATCCTGATCTACCTGGTCTATGTCTTTTTCGCCTTCGACCTCCCCGGCCTCGCGTCCCGTGCCCGGTGGGACAACGGCGTCACCCTTCTGTCGGACACCTGGAGCCACAAGGTCCACGTCACCCGCGACAACCGCTCCGGCGAGGTGGACGTAGCCATCGAAAGCGAACGCAAGGGCACCTACCCGGAGGGCACCGCGCCCGACTGGGTGACGCTCGGCGGCGAATCCACGGTAATCGACCTCGGCGGCGGCCAGATCGTGACCTTTCTGCCCGACAATGCGGTGTCGATCGACATTCCCGACTGGGGCAGGATCGAAGCCGCGATCGTCGGCGGCAAGGTTGAGACCAATCTCGGCAGCACCATTCCGGAATGGATCTCGTCGTCGCGCACCCGGCTGTCGGTCACAACGGACGAAGGCCGCGTCTCGCTTACGCGGTCGAAAACCGAGGTGTTCAATTACTTCCCCGGCTGGGAGATGTGGTTCTTCACCCTTGCGAGCCCCTATTACGGCCATACTCCGGGTGAGATCTTCCTCGGGCCCCGGATCGACCCCGAGCGGTCCAATATCGCGGGCGCCTGGTCGGATTTCTGGCTCAATCCGATGTGGCGTCATCTCGACGTGTTGTGGGCGATCGGCGAGACCATCCTGATGGCCTTCATCGGCACCTTCGGGGCGGCCCTGGTGGCCCTGCCGATGGCCTTTCTGGCGGCCAAGAACTTCACGCCGCTGGGGCCTGTGCGCTTTGCCTTTCGCCGGGTCTTCGACTTCCTGCGCGGGGTCGACGGGTTGATCTGGACCATCGTGCTCAGCCGCGCATTCGGACCCGGGCCGCTCACGGGCGGGCTCGCGATCCTGCTGACCGACACCGGCTCCTTCGGCAAGATGTTCTCGGAGGCGCTGGAAAACGTCGACGGCAAGCAGATCGAAGGCGTGGCCGCGACCGGCGCGCGCGTCGTGCATCGCTACCGCTTCGGGGTCATCCCTCAGCTTACGCCGGTACTGCTGTCGCAGGTTCTCTACTACTTCGAGTCCAACACCCGCTCGGCCACCATCATCGGCGCCATCACCGGCGGCGGCATCGGCCTCCTGCTGACCCAGGCGATGCTCACCCAGAAGGATTGGGAAGAGGTGACCTATTACATCATTCTCGTCGTGCTGATGGTGATGGCGATGGACAGCCTGTCGGGCTGGCTCCGGCGCAAGCTCATCAAGGGAGGCTGAGATGCGCATCCTGGTGACCGGCGCGAACCGCGGCATCGGGGCCGCGTTGGTCGCGGCAGCCGCGCAACGCGGGCACGCGCCCATTGCTGCGACGCGTCCGGGGCAGGGCGGCGACGTCACATTCGACGTCACCGATCACGCGGCCCTGGCGCGTGCGGCCGCCGGTACCGGCCCGATCGACGCGCTCATCAACAACGCGGGCATCATCGGTCCCAACCGGCAATCGACGCGCGACATGGATTTCGACGGGTTTCGCCGGACGCTCGAGGTCAACACGCTGGCGCCGCTCGCGGTGGCCCAGGCTTTCCTGCCGAACCTGCACGCGGGGCGGGCGCCGCGTATCCTGTCGATCTCGTCGCAGATGGCCTGGATGGGCTACGCGAAATCCGACCGCATCGCCTACCGCGCGTCCAAGGCCGCGCTCAACAAGGTGATGCAGGGGCTGGCCACGGATCTGGCGGAAGACGGCATCGCCGTGGCGCTGGTAGATCCTGGCTGGGTGCGCACGGACATGGGGGGCGCCGAGGCCGATGAAGACCCGGCCGCGGTTGCCGCCGGGATCATCGCGCTCGCCGAGAGGCTGACACTCGACCAGACCGGCGGGTTTTTCACCTGGCGCGGCGAAAGGCGCGCCTTCTGAGCGACTTGTCACGCAAGCGATACATGTTTCGCCGATATGGGACGTAGAGGACGAACGGAGCCACAGCATGTTGCAGGTTCATGCCCAGACGCGGTCGCGCGCGCTTTTTCTTTCCGATCTCCATCTCGGTGCCCGGGCGGCTCGGCCCCGGTTGGTGCTCGATTTCCTGGCGGCGCATGACGCCGAGACGATCTATCTGGTCGGCGACATCCTGGATCTCTGGCACGGCGGCCGGACCCATTGGTCGGAAAGCGCCGAGACGGTGGTCCGCATGCTCTCGGCGCGCGCCCGCGCGGGCCGGCGGGTGATCTACCTTGCCGGCAACCATGACGCGGTTCTGCGTGAGCCCGGCGCCGCGCGCCTGCCGGAGGGCTGGGAACTGCGCGAGGCGGTGACCCATGAAGCGGCCGACGGGCAACGCTATCTGGTGCTTCACGGCGACCAGGCCGACGGACGGATCTTCCGTTTCCATGTCATGACCCGCATTGGCAGCCGCCTTGAGGCCAGCGTCCGTACGGTCGATGCCTGGCTCGGCAATGGCAACGCGGCGCGGAGGCTTCCGCACCACCGCAGCCGGATCGAACGGATGATCGTCAAGTTCAACTCTCTCTTCGTGATGGGCGGCCGGTTCGAACGCCGCCTGGTGAGGCTCGCCAAGGCGACGGGCGCCGATGGCGTAATCTGCGGTCACTCACACCGCCCGGCCCTGAGGGACGTCGACGGGGTGCTCTATGCCAATTGCGGAGACTGGGTCGACAGTTTCACGGCCCTGACCGAAGACCACGACGGAATGCTGCGGCTTGTCGCCTGGGGCGCTGCGCCCGCTCCGGTCGCCCGCCCGTTGGGCGCTGTCACACAGGGGGCGTAATCATGCTGACGGCCGCACTTTTCCTGTCCGCCGGCGCTCCCTTGGCAGCGCATTTCGGCAGCGCGGCGCTTGCCGCCACACGGGCGCGCCGGCGGGGTGCGCCGACGGGCAGGCCGTTCCGCCCTTTCATCAGTCTGCTGCGCCCGGTCAAAGGGCTCGACGCCTTCGACCTCGAGACCCTCGAAAGCTCCTTCACACAGGACTATCGAGCCTATGAGGTGATCTTCTGTGCCGCGTCGCCCGACGATCCCGCCTGCGCCCCGATCCGTGCGATGATCGCGGCGCACCCCGAGGTACCGGCGCGGCTCCTCGTGGGCGAAACCCGGATTACGGCCAACCCGAAACTCAACAATCTGGCAAAAGGCGTCGCTGCCGCCCGTTCCGATTGGCTTGCCATGGCCGACGCCAACCTCCTGCTCGCGCCGGACTACCTGGCCGGCCTCGCCGACTCCTGGCAGGGCGACACAGGCCTGGTCTCGGGGCCGGCCCTGGGTGCCCGGGCGGAGAACATCTGGGGCGCGGTTGAATGCGCTTTCCTCAATACCTCGCAGGCGCGCTGGCAGCTGGCGGCCGACGCCCTGGGCATCGGTTTCGCGCAGGGCAAGACGATGTTCTGGAACGCCCGCGTCCTCGCCGCCGGTGGCGGCCTTGGGGCCCTGGGCCGAAACATGGCGGAAGACGTCGCCGCGACCAAACTCGTGCGGGCGCAGAGGCTCAAGGTGCGCCTGCCGGCGACGACCTCGGTGCAGCCGGTCGGCCGGCGCAGCCTCACAGCGGTCTGGCAGCGGCAGTTGCGCTGGAGCCGGGTGCGCCGTGACGGTTTTCCGGGCCTGTTTGTCGCCGAAATCGCGCAAGGTCCGGCGCTGGGTTTCGTGAGCCTGCTGGCTTTCGCCCTGCTGGGCGCCGCGCCGTTGTGGGCGGCGGCGGCCTTCCTGGCGCTGTGGTATGGTGCCGAAGCCGGATTTGCCCACGCGCTCGGGCTCACGCTCGGGCCCCGGGACCTGGCCGCGATGGTGCTGCGGGACGTGGCTCAGCCGGCGATCTGGGTCGCCACCTTCGCGCGCCGCGGCTTCGAGTGGCGCGGGAATGACATGGCGGCGGCGCCAGTATGATCGGATGATCGGATTGGAAGCGGTAACGGCGCTCGTGGCCAAACACGGGCTCGCAGTGGTGGCGCCCTTCGCGGTGCTCGAAGGCCCCGTCGTCACCGTCATTGCCGCCTGGCTCGCGAGCCTGGGCCTGTTCCCGGTCTGGGCGCTGGCGCTGGTTGTCATCGCGGCCGACCTGGCGGGGGATCTCCTGTTCTACGGGCTTGGGCGCTGGGGGCGCGACTACCTGCCCGAACGGTATCTCGACCGGGTCGGGCTCGGCGCGGCCCGGCTCGCGGCCCTTTCGGGGCATTTCGACACCAAGGGCGGGCGCACGCTCCTGTTCGGCAAGTTCACGCATTCGGTCGGCTTCGCGGTGCTCGCAGCCGCCGGGGCGGGACGGATGAAGCTCGGCCAGTTCCTCTGGTTCAACCTGATCGGGACGGTGCCGAAGAGCCTGTTCTTCGTCGCCCTCGGATATGGGTTTGGCACTGCATACGCGCGGATCGACAACTGGATTTCGCGCGTGTCGCTGGTGCTGCTCGTTCTGATTCTCGCAGGTGGGGTGAGCTGGTTTCTGTTTCGGAAGGTGCGCAGATGAATGATCGTATCCGGCTGTCCTGTATCATACCGGCTTACAACGAAGGCCCCCGGATCGGGGCGGTCCTGGCCGCGGCGCTCGCGGCGCCGGAGATCGACGAGGTGATCGTGGTCGATGACGGCTCGACCGACGAGACCGCAGACGTGGTGGCGCAATGGCAGCGGCGCGCGCGGAAGCTCCGGATCCTGAGCCAGCCCGACAATATCGGAAAGTCCCGGGCGGTCGCTGCGGGTGTCGGCTCGGCGCGCGGGCACGTCCTGATGCTCATCGACAGCGACCTCGTCGGGCTGCGGGCGCAGCACCTTTCGCGGCTGGCCGCGCCGGTCCTGCACGGCCGTGCCGGGGCCGCGATCAGCCTGCGCGGCAATGCGCCGAAAAGCTGGCGGCTGATCGGGCTGGACTACATTTCCGGTGAACGCGTGATGCCGCGCCGCCTTCTCGCCGATCGCCTCGAGGAGCTCGACAGCCTGCCGCGCTTCGGCCTCGAAGTGTTCATGAACCGGCTCTGGCTGGACGAACATCTCAAGATCGCCGTGGTGCCCTGGCCCGACGTCGCGAGCCCGATGAAGGCGGAGAAACGCGGTGGCTTCGTTCCCGGGGTGCGGGCCGATCTCGCGATGCTGCGGGACATGTTCAAGACTGTTTCCCCCGTCGCCGCGCTGGGCCAGATCCTGGCGATGCGGCTGCGACGGGTCTGAAGGAGCACGCGGAATGGCAAAACTGGGCGTCACGCCTTTCATTCATGAAAACGTCGAGATCACCGACAGCACGTTCGGGCGGTTCGTCGAAATCGGAGCGGGATCACGGGTACAGTTCAGCCGGCTCGGCGATTATTCGTATTGCGACCGCTATGCCGATATCGCCAATGCCGAGATCGGCAAGTTTGCCAATATTGCGAGTTTCGTGCGCATCGGACCCACCGATCACCCGATGCATCGCGCCAGTATGCATCATTTCCTGTACCGCTCGTCCGACTACTGGGACGATGCCGACATCGACGCTGCGTTCTTCGCCCGCCGAAGGTCGCGTGTCGCCCGCATCGGGCATGATACCTGGATCGGCCACAATGCCGTCATCCGTCCGGAGGTCACCATCGGCGACGGCGCGGTGGTCGCGTCTGCGGCGGTGGTGACGAAGGACGTCGCGCCCTACACGATCGCCGCCGGGATCCCGGCCAAACCGATCCGGGACCGATTTGCGCCGGACATCGCCGAGCGGCTGATGGCGCTTGCCTGGTGGGACTGGAGCCATGAGGTGCTGCGCGAACGGCTCGACGATTTTCGCAACCTGCCTGTCGAGGCTTTTCTCGAGGCCCACGAATAGCCTTCCGGCGACCTATTCCGCGGCCAGGGGCGCGCCGGCGACTTGTCCGAGCAGACGTCCGGCCAACGCCCCTGATAGATACGCGATCCGGCCGGCCGAGATCGTCGCCTCGATCCGGCGGGTCGTGGCGTCGACCACCACGAAGTCGGCACGAAGGCCCGGGGCGATGCGGCCGCGGTCCGTGAGGCGCATGATCCGCGCGGGGGCCGTCGAGATCATCGCCCAGGCCTCGGCAAAGGGACGCACGCCGAGATCGGAGAGCACCCAGGCTGCCTCGGCGAGGCTCGGGTAATGGTAGTCGGACACCAGCGCGTCGCAGAGCCCGCGGGTGATCAGGCTCATCGCCGCGACGCCGCCGCCTTGCGACCCGCCGCGCACCAGGTTGGGCGCTCCCATCAGAACGGTATCGTCCATCGCCTTCGCCGCGAAGGCCGCGCCATGACTGGTCGGAAATTCGCAGATGTGAGCGCCGAGGATGCGGAAGCGCTCGCGGGTATCGGCATCGGGGTCGTCGTGGCTGCCAAAGCGCACGCCGAGCCGGTCGAAGCCCTTGGCGAGCTCCAGCAGGTGCCGCGGCAGGGCAGGACCCTGGGCCTTTGCCGCGTCGATCTCGCGCCGGAACCCCTCGGCGGACCGGCCCGCGCGCTCGGCCCAGGCGGCGAAACTGTGGGGCTTGTCGGTGGCCGCGCTTAACACCTCGGGCAGGTGGTTGTTGAACACAACATAGTCGATGCCGTGGCGCTCGACCGCGTGCAGCAGGCGCTCGCGGCTCTCGATCATGTGGGTTTCCAACCGCACCTGGAGGCGCATGTCGATCAACGCGCGGCCGCGACAGGCGTCGAGCTCATGCATCAGCGATTCGGCGAAGTCGGGCCCGCGCATGCCGCCTTCCCAGCTCCAGCCCTGGGCGAGCCAGGCGGTCGTCACGCCATGGGCAGCCGCGTCGCGTTCGGTCGCGGCGAGACCGGTGGCGATGGGGAAGGGCGCGGTGGGACGGGGCGCGATGTGGCGTTCGAACGCATCGCCGTGCAGATCGACGATCCCGGGCAGGATCAGGTAGCCGGTCAGGTCGGCTTCCGGCAGCGGTGCGTCGCAGAACACACCGTCTGCGACCGAGACGCCTGTCCGTCGGAGGGTGCCGTCACAGAGGACCTCGGCGCCGGCGAGGCGCAGGGGGGGAAGCGTGGCCATGGGTTTTCCTGGGTTCGGATACTGCTCTTGCCTGGGATCGAGCGTACCCTGAGATTGTATCGGCGACGTGACGGAATACCGGTGGTTTCAGTCACTTGTGACCGTGAGCGTGACACGGTCGCCGGCAAACCAGGTGCGGCCATATTCGACGGGGGTGCCGTCGGTGGCGGTGTTGAGCGCGGTGGTTCGCAGCAGCGGGTCGCCTTCGCGCAGCCCCAGGTGCAGCGCTTGCGTGGGGTTGGCCCGTTCGGCGGTGATCCGGGTTTCGGCGCGGATGTAGTCGGCCACCCCAGCGCGCCTCAGGGCTTCGGTGACCGAGGCGACCTCGGCGAACGCGGCGGCAAGACCGGGCAGGCGGACCGCGGGAAAGATGCTTTCGAACTGGGCGATGGCCACCCCTCCCGCGAGCGACAACCCTTCGTAGACCAGCACCTCGGCGCCGGGCGGGAGAGCGAGCGCCTGGGCCTCGCCGACGCCCGCGGGCCGGGGCTCGAGCCGCAGCACGCGCTTTTCCGGCAATCGGCCGGAGGCGCGGATATTCTGGTGAAACCGGGTGCGCTTGCCGATCGGGTAGAGCGTGGGTTCGGCGGTGACGAAGACGCCGGCGCCGCGCCGCGACCGCACCAGCCCGTTCGCGCCCATGTCGGCGAGCGCCCGGCGCACCGTGTGGCGGTTGACGCCGAACCGCGCCGACAGCGCCGCTTCGGTGGGAAGCTTGTCGCCGGGCCGGTAATGGCCCTGTCCGATCTCGGCTTCGAGGGTGGCGGCGATGGATTTCCAGACCGGGGTGCGGGGCATGCGTCACCAAAATTTCACGAGACTCGCCTTGGGGAATCTGGCAAGAGTTTGTATAGTTGTATAGTTACACAGACAAATCGGCAAGCTGTCTAATGACCCCGACGACGACCCCCACGACGACCGGCCCCGCAGCGCGCAAGCACTGGATGAGCCTGCTCGCGAAAGCGCCGCCCGCGCGCCTCGCAGCGCTGTTCGACGCCCTTTTCGACGGGGTGGGGACCCGCCCCTCCTTCACCTGGCTCCGCCCGCCCGAGGTCGGCGGTGTGATGCTGCGAGGCCGGATGGGCGGCACCGGCGCGCCCTTCAACCTCGGCGAGATGACGGTCACCCGCTGCACCCTGAAACTGGGTTCCGGCGAGGTGGGACACGCCTATGTCCAGGGCCGCGACAAGGCCCATGCCGAACGCGCCGCGCTGGTCGATGCGCTGATGCAGACCGACCGGGCAGGGGCAGTGTCGCGCACCGTCCTCGATCCGCTGGCCGAAGAGGCGGCGGCAGCGAAACGGGCGCGCGCGGCCAAGGCCGCAGCGACCAGGGTCGATTTCTTCACCATGGTTCGGGGAGAGGATTGATGGCGGATGATGTCCTGACGGGTGGCTTCGGCAACGCCCCCGTGCAATCGGCCCGCGCCTTCCGGGCCGCGCTGAACGCGCTGGCGCGGCCCGGCCGGATCGAGCCGCTCGCCGGCGGCGTTGCGCCCGCGCCGGTTTCGCCCGCGGCGGCGACCTTGCTGCTCACGCTCTGCGATGCCGAGACGCCGCTGCATCTCGCGCCCGGACACGACACCGAAGCGGTCCGCGCCTGGATCGCCTTCCACATCGGCGCGCCGCTGGTCGGCCCGGACCGGGCGATGTTCGCGCTGGGCCGGTGGCAGGCGCTCGCACCCCTCGACCGGTTCGCCATCGGCACCGCGGACTACCCCGACCGCTCGGCCACGCTGATCGTGGAGACCGATCGGCTCGACCCGGCCGGCGCGCGGCTCACCGGCCCCGGGATCGAAACCGAGGCGCGGCTCTCGCTGCCCGAGGCCGCCCCCTTCCGTGTCAACCGGGCGCTGTTCCCCCTGGGCCTCGATTTCTACTTCACCGCCGGCGACCGGCTTGCCGGCCTGCCGCGCACGACACTCGTGGAGGACGCCTGATGTACGTGGCGGTAAAGGGCGGCGAGCGCGCCATCGACAACGCCCATAACTGGCTTGCCGAGGAACGAAGGGGCGATCCGTCCGTAGCCGAGCTTTCCGTCGACCAGATCCGCGAACAGCTCAGCTTGGCGGTGAACCGGGTCATGGCCGAGGGCTCGCTCTACGATCCCGATCTCGCGGCGCTGGCAATCAAGCAGGCGCGCGGCGATCTCATCGAGGCGATTTTCCTCATCCGCGCCTACCGCACCACGTTGCCCCGGATCGGCCACGCCGCGCCGGTCGACACTGGCGCGATGGTCTGCGACCGGCGGATTTCGGCGACCTTCAAGGACGTGCCCGGCGGCCAGGTGCTGGGGCCGACCTTCGACTACACCCACCGGCTTCTCGACTTCGCCCTCGCCGCCGAAGGGCTGGAACCGCAGGCCGCCGAGGCCGCCCCCATCGAAGGCGAGATGCCCCGGGTGACCGATTTTCTGGGCCGCGACGGGCTGATCCAGGCCGAGGCGTCGAGCGACGAGACCCCGCCCGACATGACCCGCCAGCCGATGGAATATCCCGCCGGCCGGCCGCTCAGGCTGCAGGCGCTCACCCGCGGCGACGAGGGCTTCGTGCTGTCGATGGCCTATTCGACCCAGCGCGGCTACGCCAGGACCCACCCCTTCGTGGGCGAGTTGCGCATCGGCACCGTGTCGGTCGAGATGGAGATCCCCGAGCTCGGCTTTGCCGTCGAGATCGGCGAGGTCACGCTCACCGAATGCGAGACGGTCAACCAGTTCACCGGGTCGAAGACCGAACCGGCCCAGTTCACCCGCGGGTATGGGCTGGTTTTCGGCCAGACCGAGCGCAAGGCGATCTCGATGGCGCTGGTCGACCGGGCGCT
>JAGRMP010000509.1 GCA_020441225.1 Maritimibacter sp.
ACGCTCAGGGGGCGCGCGGGCAGGCCGGGCCCGAGCGCGCCGCGCTGGATGCGGATCGGGCGCTGGGTCTCGTCCGCGCCGCCGGGCCCGAAGTGCAGCGTTTCGCTGTGGATCCAGAGCACCGGACGGGGACCGTGGTCGAGCGTGGTCACCAGGTCGCCAACCTTGAGCGTTTCCACCGCCCGGGGGCCGTCCGGCGTGTCGACCAGCGTGCCCGCGGTCAGGCAGGCGGTGACGTTGTTGTTCTCATCGAGGTTGATCTTGACGTCGTCGCCCGCGGGCGAGGTGTCGAGCGACCGGATCTGGATCGAGGTGATGTCGGGCAGATCGCCGACGCTGTCGTCCACCGCCATGAACCAGCGCGTCGAGCCGCCGCCGGTCGGTATGGCGGTGATGAAGACGACCTGCGAGCTCAAGCTGTCGCCGGTCAGGTTGATGGTCGAGGCGCCGCCGTTGAAGGTGATCGTGACGTTGGTGTTGTCCGGGTCGGCGAGCAAGACGGTGTAGTCGACACCGTCGATCGTGAGCACCCCGTGGTCGGCATCGGCGGTGGTGTTGAGCTCGGTGATCTGGGTGGCGCTGTTGCCGGTGTGAGCGTCGGTATAGGTGGCGTTGTCGACCGTACCGATGATGTCGCCGCCACCCCCCGGAGAGGTGGTGTAGGTATTGTTCGCGAGCAGCCCCTGCAGCTCGATCAGGTCATACAGTGGTGTAGCGCTGGCACCCATATCCCGTCCCCGTGGTCGGCGCAGGATAAGCGCTAGATGTTAACGGCGGCTCAATTGCGGCAACACGGCGGACAAATTCGGAAAAGGCATGTTTTTCCTTACCGTCGGGCCGGGTGCCGGCGTTGACCCCGACGCTGGCCCAACCTCTGGTCATGACGCGCGCCGCGCGCTACCACTTGGCCAAACAGAAAGGTGCCCCCGATGATCCCGGTTCGCGGCCATGAAGGCCAACGTATTGCCGTCCTCGGCCTTGGCCGGTCCGGCCTGGCCGCGGCAAAGGCGCTCGAAGCGGGGGGCGCAACCGCGTTGTGCTGGGACGACAGCCCCGAGGCGCGGGAGAAGGCCGAGGCGGCCGGGGTCACGCTGCACGACCTCTCGCGCCGCGACGCCTTCGACGATCTCGCCGCGCTCATCACCAGCCCCGGCATCCCGCATCTCTACCCCGCGCCCAACAAGCATCTTGCGCGGGCCTACGAGGCGGGGGTGCCGGTCGACAACGACATCGGGCTCTTTTTCCGCTCTTTCGCCACGCCCGAATGGGACGAGTTCGAGACCATGCCCAAGGTCATCGCGGTCACCGGCTCCAACGGCAAGTCGACCACCTCGGCGCTGATCCATCACCTGCTCACCGAAGCCGGACGCCCGACCCAGCTTGCCGGCAACATCGGCCGCGGCGTGCTCGACATCGAACCGGCGCGCGACGGCGAAGTGGTGGTGCTGGAGCTCTCGTCCTACCAGACCGATCTTGCCCGGGCGCTCACCCCCGATATCGCCGTTTTCACCAACCTCACCCCCGACCATCTCGACCGGCACGGCGGGCGGGGGGGCTATTTCGCCGCCAAGCGCCGGCTGTTTGCCGAAGGCGGGCCGGACCGCGCCATCGTCGGCGTCGACGAGCCCGAGGGGCTGTTTCTCGCGGGCCAGCTCGGCGAAGGCCCGGCGGACGACCGGGTGATCCGGGTTTCGGTCACCCGCAAGCTCACCGGGCCCGGCTGGACGGTCCATGCCCGCAAGGGGTTTCTCGCCGAGACCCGCAAGGGGCGGCAGGTGGCCTCGATCGATCTGCGCGACGTCAAGGGCCTGCCCGGCAGCCACAACCACCAGAACGCCTGTGCCGCCTTTGCGGCGCTGCGCAGCCTCGGGATCGCGCCGCGCCAGATCGAGGCGGGGCTGCACAGTTTCGAGGGCCTGCCGCACCGCTCGCAATTCGTGGGCGAGAAGGACGGCGTGCGCTTCGTCAACGATTCCAAGGCGACCAATGCCGACAGCGCCGCCGCCGCGCTGCAGGCCTTCGACCGGATCCGCTGGATCGCCGGCGGGCTCGGCAAGGAAGGCGGGATCGGCGCGCTCACCCCGCACCTGGGCCACGTGGCGAAAGCCTATCTCATCGGCCATTCGGCGCGCGAGTTTGCGCTGCAGATCGGCGACACGCCGCACGAGATCTGCGAAACCCTGGAGCGGGCCGTCGCGTGCGCGGCACAGGACGCCGAGCCGGGCGAGACCGTGTTGCTCGCCCCGGCGGCGGCGAGCTTCGACCAGTTCCCCGATTTCGAAGCCCGGGGCGCGGCCTTCGCCGCGGCGGTGCGGGAGGTCCTGCGGCGGTAAAGAGATGGAAATCCTTTTGTGCCAGGCTGGCAGCAATTCGGCGCAGGCATGGTGGGTCTGCGTTTTCAGGCCTTCACCGGCACCAGACGAGGGATTATCTAGATGGCGGACACGGCGTCCACACCCCGTTCCGGCGCAACCTGCCCCGGACCCGCCGGGACGTGGGAAGCCCGCAGGGGCGCACAAGGAACGATCCACGGCCCGGGGCCGGAAATGAGTTCACAGATGCACAAGCGGACCGGCGAGATCCCGGAAAGTGTCGACCGCGCCGCGGACTCGGCCTGGCGGAAGTTCAGAGACCGGTTGTCCTTCACCAAAGCCGCCGCGGTGGAAGAAACCGTGGTGCGAAAGGGGCGGGTCGACCCGGATGCGCTGAAATCGCCCGAGCAGAAGATGATCGAAAAGATCCGGCTGCGGATGAAGCAATACCCCGAGTGGTACGAAGCCAACCCGGACAAGATCGCGGGCTGCGTCGCGATGGAGCTGGAGCGGATCGGCGATCTGCTCGACCGGGAACTGGCCGAGGCCGAGGAACCGGTCGAGGTCTGGCTGATCCCGCTGTCGGTGTTCAACTGGCTGGTGGACACGCCGAACGGCGAGAGCTTCGTGCGCGGTGCGCTCAGCGCCTGGTCCAACGCCGAACGGTTCAATGGTTCCAACGCCGGCGATCTCGACGCCGCGCAGCGCGAGAAACTGCGCGCGCCTTTCCTTGGCCAGGCGCCGATGCTGCTCAAGGTGGTTGTCGGCGAATTGCTCGACACCGGGCTGGTCGTCACCTTCGCCAAGAAATTCGTCGGGCCCGAGTTCAAATACCTGGTGATGCGGGT
>JAGRMP010000510.1 GCA_020441225.1 Maritimibacter sp.
TCCGAGGCCAACCCGGAGGATCCGGACGTCGCGGGCGAGCTGGGCAACCTCGCCTTCGCGCTGCGCGACTACCCCGCCGCCGCCGAGGCCTGGCATCGTGCCGGCCTTCTCCTGATCGAACGCGGCGAGAACGGCCGGGTGATGTCGTTCCTGCCGTTCCTGCAGTCCATCGCCCCCGACAAGGCGGCTGAGCTTGCCGGCCGGCTGCAGGAGCGCTAGGGAAAGTCATGAACCAGTCACTCGCTACCCGTCTCAAGCGTCTTGAGACTCACCTCAAGGCCGAGAACCCGGTCCTGCTCGACGTCCTGCCGACCTATTACAAGGCCGACAAGATCCTGCGCGGCATGGGGCTGATCGATGCCCAGACCTCGCTCGCCACAAGGATCTCGTGGTGGCCGCTGATCGCGGTGCTGGGCACGTTTTCCTCGGGCAAGTCGACCTTCATCAACTCCTTCGTCGGCGAAAAGGTGCAGGACACCGGCAACCAGGCGGTCGACGACAAGTTCACCGTGATCTGCCACCGCTCCGCCGACCAGGCCGGCAACCGCACGCTGCCCGGCACCGCGCTCGACGCCGATCCCCGGTTTCCATTCTACCGGATCTCGGCCGAGATCGAAAAAGTGGCGGCGGGCGAGGGCAAGCATATCGAGAGCTATCTGCAGCTCCGCACCACCGCGAACCCGACGATCGAAAACAAGATCATCATCGACAGCCCCGGTTTCGACAGCGACGAACAGCGCCGCTCCACGCTGAGGATCACCGACCATATCATCGACCTGTCGGACCTCGTGCTGGTGTTCTTCGACGCCCGCCACCCCGAGCCGGGCGCGATGCAGGACACGCTCGACCATCTCGTCTCGCGCACCGCGACGCGGACGGATGCGACGAAATTCCTCTATGTTCTCAACCAGATCGACACCGCGGCGGCCGAGGACAACCCCGAAGACATCACCGGCGCCTGGCAACGTGCGCTGGCGGCGGCGGGGCTGTCTGCGGGGCAGTTCTTCACCATCTACGACGAGGGCGCGGCGGTCACCATCCGCGACCCGGCCCGCGAAAAGCGGTTCCGGGGCAAGCGCGACGCTGACATGGCCCGGATCCGCAACCGGATCGAAGAGGTCGAGCTGCATCGCAATTACCGCATCGTCTCCTTCCTCGAAACCATGTCGAAGGAGCTCGAACACGACGTGGTGCCGCGGCTGACCAAGGCCCGCCACCGCTGGCGGCGGGGCGTCGGGATCACCGATCTGGTGGCGCTGGTGCTGGTGCTGGCGGCGACCGGCGGGCTCGCCGTCGCCTTCAAATGGCCGCTCCTGAGCCTGTTCAAGCTCGACTGGATCGTTGCCCACCCGGTCGAGGCCGGGGCGGTGGCGGCGGCGGCCGTGGTGATGGCGGGGGCGGTGCATTTCTGGGCCCGGGGCCGGATGGCGCGGCGGGTGGCGAAGGATCTGCCCGAGGCCCACGGCGAGCTCGAGCTCGATCTGCGCGCGGCCTTCCTCAAGGGCACCAAGGCCTGGCGGCCGGTATGGCTCAAGGCGCCGGCCGGCTGGACCGGGGGGGCGCAGAAAAAGCTCCGGGCCGTGCGCGACACCGTCGCCGGCCATATCCAGAACCTCAACGACCGCTATGCCGATCCGTCGCTCAAGTCGCGTCCGATCGTGGCAACCTCGGAAGCGGCGGCGCTCGAACCGCCGCAGCCGGGGATCGAGACGGCGCGCGCACCGGAGGACGGAAAAGATGTATGAAGATGTCTGCCCGCTGCCGCGCGGCCGCTGCGCCGATCTGAACTACCGGCTCGCGGTCTACGAGGCCGGCCATGCGCTGACCGCCCGGGCGATGGGCCACGAAGTGCTTGCGATCACCATGTTGCCGCGCCCGCCGCTCATGGAGAGCGACAAGATCCTGCGCGGCAACACGCTGAATTCGCTGATCGAAGTGCTGGAGAACCGCTGCATCGAGCTGTTCGGCGGCCAGATCGCCGAGCAGCACGCCTGCGGCACCAATTCCTGCTGTTCGGGCGATGTGGCGCGGATCGACGAGCTGTGCCGGCTGATTTCGGGGATCGACGGCACCCGCGACGCCGAAACGATCTGGTTCCACCTGGAAGAGGTCGCCGAAAAGGTCTTTGCCGACCAGAAGACCCATGACGCGATCCTGCCGTTCGCCGAGTTCCTCTTTGCCGAGGTCGAAGCCGGGCGGCCGAAAGTGCCGGGCCATCTGGTCGAAGCGAAGCTCGACGAGCTCGTCGCGCCGCGCAAGGGCGCGGGCTCGCGTGGGTTGGCAGCGCGGTTCCTGTCGAAACGGCGCGCGCGCCAGTCCGCCTGACCGGTGCGCCGGCGCAGTCCGGGGGCGCCGCGGCTCAGGACATGAACTTGAACACCGACGGGTCCGGCCCGGTCCGCAGCCCGACATCAAGCGTCGCGATCGCGTCCATTTCCTCCGGTGTCAGCTCGAAATCGAAAATGTCCAGGTTCTGGGCCTGCCGCTCGGGGTTCACCGACCGCGAGATGACCGCGTGGCCAAGCTGGAGGTGCCAGCGCAGCACCACCTGCGCCGGGCTCTTGCCGGTGCGTTTCGCGGGCGCGGTCAATGCGGGTTTTTCGAAGGACCGGCCGTTGCCGAGCGGCGTCCAGGCCTGGGTGACGATCCCGCGCGCGGCGTTGACGGCACGCATCCGGGGCTGCTGCAGTTCCGGGTTCAGCTCGATCTGGTTCAGGGCCGGCACCACGCCGGTTGCCTCGATGATTCGGTCGAGGTGGTCTTCGTTGAAGTTCGACACCCCGATCGATTTCATCAGCCCCTCGTCGCGCATTTCGATAAACGCCTTCCAGGTCTCGACGTAGAGATCCTGGTCGGGCACCGGCCAGTGGATCAGGACCAGGTCGAGCTGGTCGACGCCGATGGTCCTGAGGCTGCGCTCGACCGAGGCGCGGGCCTTGTCGCGGCCCTGCTCGTTGTTCCAGACCTTGGTGGTCACGAAGACCTCGTCGCGCGGCACGCCCGAGGCGCGCAGGCCCTCGCCGAGCCCGGCTTCGTTGAGGTAGAGATAGGCGCCGTCGATCAGCGGATAGCCGAGGCGCAGGGCGCCCTCGACGGCCTCCGCTGCGATATCCTCCGGAACCTGCCAGATGCCGAAGCCGAATTGCGGCATGGTGTAGCCGTCGTTGAAGGTGAGGCGGAGGATCTCGGTCATGCGGTGCTCCTGTGGGTGCTCCTGGCGGTTTTGCGCTAACAAACACCTTCGCAAGCCTCAGGGCAAGACGGGCCGGTGACGCAGGGGGGCGGCGGCGGGCCAGAGGCCGCGCCGATGCGACCAAGTCGCGCGGCGCGATCGCGGCGTTGACATGCACGCCCCCGCACGGTGATCATCCGCCAACATGGGCCGGGACGCCCCGTCCATCCATTTTGAGAACGTAGAAATGACAAAAGAGATCACCGCCTTCTGGCGCGCATTATTCCTGGATCCTGTCGTCGAACTGTACGACGCCCGAACGGCAGAAAGATCCCTCCATCCTGTCGGCGCCGTCCGGTTGCAGGCGCTTTCGGTCGCCGGCACGCCTGGCGATGACGACATATTCGGAACGGCCGGGGCCGACGATATCGACGCTTTGGGCGGAAACGACAGTGTCGCCGGCCGTGGCGGCGACGACCATCTCGAGGGTGGCGGTGGGAACGACCTCCTCAAGGGCGGTGCGGGCGATGATTGGATCGCGGGCGAGCGGGGGCGGGACGAGATCCGCGCCGGCTTGGGCAAAGATCATGTCACCGGCGGCGCGGGAGCGGACTGGATCGACGGATTATCGGGCGACGACACTCTTTCGGGCGACCAGGGCGACGACACGCTCCTGGGAGGTGAGGGCCATGACCAGATCCGCGGTGGCAGCGGATCGGATCGGATCAGCCTCGACCCCGGGGACGACGTCATCATCGGTGAGACCGCCTCCTTTCGCGGCGGATGGGATATGGAATTCGACTATCTCGTCGCAGACCGCGACTACGGCGACGCGGCGCTCACCGTCGATCTGCGCATTGACGGGGTTCAGGACACCGGCCTGGGAAACGACAGGATCGTCGGCATCGAAGGGGTTGTCGGCGGCCATGCCGACGACCGGCTCATCGGCGACGGCAACGACAATGTGTTCAACGGCATGGGTGGCAAGGATTTCCTGAGCGGGGGGCGTGGCGACGACATCCTGCTGGGCGAGCTCGGAAGCGACACATTGCGCGGCGGGAGCGGGGTCGACCTCATCAAGGGCCACAGCGGCGATGACATCTTGCGCGGCGGCGCGGGTGACGACTTTCTCGACGGCGGTTATGCCGCGGACACGCTGACCGGCGGTGCCGGCGACGACACGTTCGTCTTCTACCGCGGCGTGGGCGGCAAGACGAAATCCAACCGCGACGTCGTGACCGATTTCACCCGTGGCGAGGATATTCTCGTGTTCTCGGACTTCGCCCCGACGTTCGCTCACGATTATCCCGAGATCCTCTTCTCCGGGACCACGGCGGCGGCATACAGCGTCTGGCACAGCGAGATCGCGGACGGGGTGCTGGTCAAGGTCGACGCCAACGGCGACGCCGCGTTCGACTACAAGGTGAAATTGAGGGGACTCACGGAGATCGGGGCCGAGGACGTCACGTTCGAGGATTTTCGCCTGCACGGCGACGACCTGGATCCGTTCAAGGACCAGGGGGTCTGGCAGGACACAAACAGCGGTCTCCTGTTCTGAACACCGGCACGATTTGGCGCGTCCGCAGCCCGCGCCTCACGCCTCCGCCAGCGCCGCCAGGAGCGGCCCGAGGTGTGCCTCGTAGCGCCGCCAGGCCTCGGAGCTGCCGGTGTACATCTTCTGGCGCACCTGCACCGACGAGGCGGTGCGGACTGCGCGGCGGGTCTCGTGGAAGTCGAGACAGGCAGGCTCCCAGTCGAGCCCGGCCGCCGCCACCAGTTTGCGGCTCTCTTCCTCCTGGTGCTCGGTGAGCCTTTCGTAGGGCACCGTTGCGACCCGGTCGGGATAGGCGGCGCGGTAGCGGTCGACGAGGGCGCGATGCATCCTGTACATCCGGGCCAGGTCGCCGAGGTCGTTGCCGAAGCCGTTGCCGGCGCCGCGGAAATCGTGGCTCCAGTTCGACCAGCACACCGCCCGGGCGTCGCGGTCCAGCACCAGGGCACGGGCGTCGGGGAAGGCGGCGAGCGCATGGCCGAGGTGGCGGAAGTTGAGCGGCATCTTGTCGGTGACGACGTCGGCGTCGATGCCGCGCTTCTCGATCCCCGCGATGTAACTGCGGCGCAGTTTGCGCAAGTTGTTGACGGTGGGGCCGCCGCCGATCCGATCCTCGCTCCAGCCGATCTCCTTCATCGCGGCGGCCAGCAGCCGCAATTCGCCGGCGCCATGGACCTGGCTGTGGCTTGCAAGGATCTGTTCGACCAGCGTGGTGCCCGAGCGGGGCATGCCGACGATGAACACGAAGCGGTGCCGGCTGGGGATCTCGGCGACATCCGTCTCGGACAGAACCGCGCCGGGCGCGCCGAACATCTTTTCGAGCGCGGCGAAGTGGCGGGCATCGGCCTCGATGTCATAGGGGTTCAGCCGCCGTTTCATCGCATTGCCCCGGGCGAGGCTTTCGGCCGCCGCCTCGGTGTCCCCGGCAGCGTCGCTGACCCGGAACAGCCCGTAGGCAAGCGCGGCCCGGGTCTTTTCGGGCAGGGCCTCGTCATCCAGGGCGGCGGCCATCCGGTCGCGCTCTGCGGCGTCGACGCCGCCCGGGTCGAGTTGGCTGCGCACGATCTGGAGATCCGGGTTGTGCGGGTCCAGCTCGATCGCGCGAACCAGCAGGACGCGCGCCGCGTCGATATCGCCGATCGTGCTGAGGCACGAGACCTTGGTGGCGAGCAGCGCGCCGGTCTCGGGGCCGCTCTCCAGCGCCGCGTCGAGATGGGTGATCGCCTCTTCGGCCCGGTCGAGGTCGCGCAGCGCCTTGGCGATATTGCTCCGCAGCATCCTGTTGCCGGGATGCGCCTCGACCGCCGGCGCCAGGACGGCGACAGCCTCGTCGAGCCGGTTGAGCGCCACCAGCATGGCCCCGACGTTGTTGGCCGCTTCCGCATTGCCCGGATCAATCTCGAGCGCCGCCCGGTAGGCCACGAGCGCCTCGGCGTTGCGGCGCGTGGCGCTCAGCACGTGACCGAGGCCGAGATGGCCCTGGGTGGCCTTTGGGCTGAGCCGGATCGCGTCGCGGAAGGCCGTTTCCGCCGCCGCGTAATGGCGCGCCTTCGACAGGGCAAAGCCCTGAAGCTGCGCCGCGCGTGCGAGTTTCGGGTCGAGCGCCCGGGCCGCCGCGGCGGCCTCTGCGGCGTCCTCGTACCGCTCAGCCGCGAGCAGCACGTTGGCCCGGTTGATCTGCGGCGCCGTCGAATTCGGCAGCAGCTCCGCGTAGCGGTCGAAGGCCTTGAGCGCCGCGTCGAAACGGCGGGCCTGGGTAAGCGCCAGGCCGAGCAGGTTGAAGACCGGGGGCGAGGCGGGGAACATGAGCGACAACCGCTTCGCCTCGGCGATGGCCGCGGCCGGGTCGGGGCGCGCGAGCAGCCGTTCGAGACCGCGGAGCGCCTGTGGCGTCGGCTGCGGGCCGGCGGGTGCGGTCGCGCGACCGCGCGCCGGCGGCAGGGCACCGTTTGCCCGGGCGAGGGCCGCGAGACCGCGCAACGCGGATTTGTTGCCGGGCGATTTCGCCAGAACCTGTTTGAGCACGGCGGCCGCGCCCCGGTGGTCGCCGGCCCTGGCGAGCCCCTGCGCCTTGCGGATCATGCTGTCGACGGACATCCGGGTCTCCTTTGCGGGTGTGCGGGTCTCTGGTCTCGTAGGGGGCCGGCCGGATCCGTTGGCGCGGCACGGCCCCGGTTAGCCGCCATACCGGGCGACGAAATTCCTCAAGATCACCTCCGGGAAGCGCACATCCTGCGCGCGCACCTCCTCGATCAGTGTATCCGCCGTCTCGGGCGGGAAATAGCCCTTGTGCTTGTAGATCCGGATCCGGGTCTCGAAACCGGCGGCATCGGCCTCGGGGTGGAACTGAGTGGCATAGACGTTCTCGCCGTAGCGCAGCATCTGGTAGGGGGCCGGGGCCGAGCCCGCCAGCCGGACCGCGCCCGGCGGCAGGTCCTGCACCGCTTCCTTGTGGCCGACGAAGGCGCGGAAAGTGTCGGGCACGCCCTCGAGCAGCGGGTCGGCGCGACCCTCCGCGGTAAGCTGGCAGTCGACCGCGCCGACGGGTTCGGCGTATTTGTCCTTCGAGACGATCCCGGGCGCGAGATGGTGGCCGAGGATGCCGATCCCGTAGCAGCAGCCCAGGAAGGGCATGTCGCGGGCACAGATCTCGGGCATCAACCCGAGAATCGCGCTTTCGATCCGCTTTTCCACCGGGTCCTTGCTGTCTTCGGGATCCGAAACGCACCCCGGGCCGCCGCCGACGATCACGCCTGCGTAGTCCTGCAGATCGAACCCGGCGGGCAGGCTCTCCTGGTCGAGGCGGATGCGGTGAACATCCTCCGGGGTCAGCCCGCCCTTGTCGAGGAAGGCCTCGAATTCGTCGTCCGCGGCCTCGATTTCGGGACGCAGCTGGAGGATCAGAAATCTTTTCATGGAGGCGGGCTAGCGCGGGGCGCGGGGTCGGTCAAGCGGCCTTGACACGGGCATCGACGAGCCGGTCGCGGGTCACGGGCAACGATCGTGCACAAACCGTTTCTGGAATTGGCAAAAAGCGGGTAAAACCTCCACTTGAAGGCGCGCCGGGGCGATTTGCGCTAGTTGTCGGGACGGGCTTTTCCGGCCCATTCAGCGCCCCGGAAGCGCGAAAGTGCGATGTCCCGAAGGCCCGGGCCGCCCGGGCGGGCGCGGGTTGGCGCAGAATGCGATGGAGGAGAGGGTATGTCTCCAGAAATTTCGAAAGTGTTCATTGCGGCCGTTCTTGTCGTCGGGCTGGGGTTGTTGCTTGGTTTCGGGACCGGCGTGCTCGGCCGCTAGGGCGCAGCAGGCCCGCCCGCCTTCCTCCGCGCCTTGCAGCCAGGTGAGGCCGTTATTCCACTGCCCGCGCCTCCTGCCGTCCGCGTATCTCGAACCGGCGGTTTCAGCCTCGAACCACTGCGACACTTCGTGCTCTCGCCAGGCGCGGCAAAAGTCACATACAAAAAACATAATATGACGGGAGAACCCGTTTGGAGGAGAGTGCATGCAACACGGATTGCGCCTCGCGGTTGCGGTTTTCGGATTCGCAGCCGGGTTAGCCGCCGCGGCGCCGGTGCTGGGTCAAGCGACCGGGACAGGGGTCGCGACGCCCAGGGCGGTGCTGATCGGGAGCAACCCTGCGACCACCGCCGATCACAGCAAATTCGAGATCCTGCAACGGGATTTCGCTTCCGGCCCGGAGGTGACGGCCGCCTGTCTGAGCTGCCACACCGAGGCGGACGACGAGGCGATGCACTCGATCCACTACCAATGGTCCTACGAGTCGAACTCGGGCCAGACGCTCGGCAAGAGCAAGGTCATCAATGCGTTCTGCGGCGCGGTCACATCGAACGAGCCGCGCTGCACCTCCTGCCATGCGGGCTACGGCTGGGACGACATGACCGAACCGCCGCCCGCTCAGTCGACGGCGGTCGATTGCCTCGCCTGCCACGACCGCTCGGGGCAATACACCAAGACCGCGACCGGGGCGGGGCATCCGCCGCTCGACCCGGTCAAGCCCGGGACCAAGACCATCACCGGCGCCGAGGCCTGGCCCGTGGACCTCACCAAGGCGGCGCAGAGCGTCGGCATGCCGGGGCGGGACAATTGCGGCAATTGCCATTTCTACGGCGGCGGCGGCGACAACGTGAAGCACGGGGATCTGTCCTCGGCGCTCTACAACCCGCCGCTGGCGGTCGACGTGCACATGTCGCCCGAGGGCGAGAACATGAGCTGTTCCACCTGCCATGTCGAGGAGCAGCACCAATGGTCGGGCTCGCGCTACGATGTGCTGGCGGCCGATCACCCGGACGTGGCGCCGGGCGGTGCGCGGCAGACGGCGAGCTGCGAGAGCTGCCACAGCGAAACCCCGCACGATCCGCTCTCGCCGGTGGGGATGAAGCTCAACAACCACACCGACGTGCTGGCCTGCCAGACCTGCCACATCCCCGCGTTTGCCCGGGGCGGCGCGCCGACCAAGACGGTGTGGGACTGGTCGACCGCGGGCCGGACCGATGCGGACGGCAAGCCGATCCACGAGAGCGACTGGATCTCGCCCACGACGGGGGAGCATTTCCACACCTACATGTCGGAGAAGGGGACTTTCGACTGGGGCGAGGACGTGGTGCCGCATTACGCCTGGTTCAACGGCGCGGTGGAGTACACCTTGCCTCAGGACAGGCTCGACCCGAGCCAGGTGGTGCCGGTCAACCGGATCCACGGCGACCCGGAGGATGGGCAGAGCCGGATCTGGCCGTTCAAGCTGATGGTGGGGCGCCAGGCGATCGACAGCGTCAACAACACGCTTGCCGCTGCCCATGTCTGGGGACCGACCACCGACACCGCCTTCTGGACCAATTTCAACTGGGGCCCGGCGATCGAGGCGGGCATGAAAGCGGCGGGCTATCCCTATTCGGGTGAGTACGATTTCGTCGACACACACATGTACTGGCCGATCACCCATATGGTCGCGCCTGCCGAAGACGCGGTGGGCTGTGCCGAATGCCATGCCGAAGAGGGCCGGATGGTCGGGCTCGCGGGCATCTACATGCCGGGCAGCGACCCGAACTCCATCGTCGCGCTCCTGGGCAAGCTGATGGTGCTGGCGGCGCTCATCGGGGTCGCCGGGCACGGGCTCCTGCGGCTGATCGCAGGCCGGACGGGAGGTTCGCATGACTGACCAACCCATGAGCGATCAACCGATGGTGACGCGGCAGCTCAGCGTCTATCCGCGGTTCGAGCGGCTGTGGCACTGGACCCAGATGGTGCTGATCTTCTTCCTGCTGTTCACCGGTTTCGCGATCAACGGCGTGCATCACCTGATGCCGTTCAAGCCGGCGGTGATGCTGCACACGCTGGCGGCGCTCGGGCTGCTCGGGATCTGGATCTTCGCCACCTTCTGGCTGTTCACCACTGGGGCCTGGCGGCAGTTTCTGCCCAAGGTCGAGGGCATGGTCGCGGTGGCGCGGTTCTATGCCTGGGGGGTGTTCAAGGGCGAGACGCATCCCTATCGCAAGACCATGTGGCGCAAGCTGAACCCGTTGCAGGCGGCGACCTATTTCGCGGTCAAATGGGCGATCTTCCCGGCGATCTGGGGCTCGGGGCTGCTGTACCTCACGTATAATCTCTGGGAGGGCGTGCCGAACTCGGGGTTCTGGCTCGCCGTGGTGGCGAACCTGCACCTGATCGCCGCCTTCGCGATCCTCACCTTCGTCATCGTCCATGTCTACCTGCTGACCATCGGCCACGGCTTCCGCCACCATGTGCGGCCGATGGTGACCGGCTTCGACGAGGTCGAGCTGACGCCGGAACAGGAAGCCTATCTCGCGCAGAACGAGCCCTGGCGGCTCAAGAGCTGAGCACGGGCCTGTAACCAGTGTCGGGGGCCGGGGCGGCGGGGTTCCGGCCCCGAGTTCATGGGCCGGGGTGGGGGTGTGCGCGGTTTGTGCGAGCTCGCACAGGGTGTCAAGGTGTTGATATCTATTACGATAGCGCTAACTGCAATCTCCTGGGCGAGGTGGGGCTCTCGCCTGTCCCGCCGCTCGGGGACGCGGCGCGCGACCGCCGACCGCAGCGCCCGGGAAGCGGTTTCGAAACCGCTTTCACGCGCGTTCGAACGCGCGTCCCGCCCGCCCGGCCGCTGCCGTCGGTCTTGATGCGGGGCGGTTCAGCCGGGCCAGTTTACTGGGTCGAGGGCGAAGAGGAGCGAGAGCTGGCGGTAGACCTCGGGCGCGTCGTCCCTGAGCGCCGCGGGCCGTTCGAAGAACAGCTCGACCGCGACGGCGAAGAACTCCGCATGCGCCGTTGCGCCATAGGGATCGAACACCGTCGGCCGCCCGGCCCGCAGGTTGGCGAGATGGCTTTCGTAGGCGGTGAGAAACGCCCGCTCCCAGGCGGCGAAGTCCTGTCCCGGCGCGAAGGGCGGAACGCCGTTGGCGCGGCCGGTGAGGGCGTCGATCTGGTGGGCGAATTCGTGCAGCACCACGTTGTGCCCATCGCCCGCGTCGAGCGCGCCCGCGCGGCTGTGGGTCCAGGACAGCACCACCGGCCCGCGTTCCCAGCTTTCGCCGAGCCGGGTGGTGTCGCGCTCGGTCACCACGTAGCCGCTGTGTTCGGCGCGCCGCGAGGTGAAGGCGGCGGGGTAGACGATGATCGTGCGCAGGTTGTCGTACCAGGTGTCGGTATTGACGATCAGTAGGCAGGCCTGCGCGGCGATCGACAGGCGCATCTCGTCGGTGACCTCGAGCCCGCCGCCGCCCAGAAAGGTGACCTGGTGGAGAAAGGCGGTGATCCGGCCTTCGAAGGCCGGACGCAGCGCGGGCGGCAGGCGGCGGGTCAGGGGGACCTCGGCGGCGACGATGGCACGCTCGGCCTCGGTGAGCGGCGTGGCGAAGTGGCGGGCGCGGCTGCGCCGCCGGGCCCGGCCGGGAAGCAGCACCGCAGCGGCGATGCCGGCGGCGAGCAGGGCCAGGATAAGGACGATGGACATGGACAGGGGCTCCCGCGAGGACCGGTTGCGACCCGCCATAGCTGGTTCCTCGCGGGGCCGAGGGCAACCGGGTGGGTCCAGGCATGACGCCGTTTTTACACGGGCCTTGTGACGTGGGCTCTCTCACTCCGCCGCCTTCAGCGGATTGCCGTCCCGGTCGAGCCCCTCCCGCGGGTGGGGCTCTCCGGCGTCATCGGTGGTGTCCCCGGGCCGCGCGTGCCGGGGCGCGGGCGGCGTCGAGGGTTCGTCGAAGATCAGCCCGCTGTCGCGCAGCACCTGGTCGAATGCGGTGGCGTCGGGCCCGGCCCCGCCCGCGTCTTCCCCGGTGTCGCCGTCCAGGGCCCAGACCATGTCGCCGAGCGCCGTCCGTTTCGCGTCGCGGCGCAGCTGCCGGTCGTGGGCGGCCTCGGAGCCCTTGCCCAGCGTCAGCGCCTGGAGGAGCATCACCGTGCGATAGGCGCCGGTGGCGAGCCAGACCCGGAGCGCCAGCATGGCGGGGGTAAAGACCAGCGTGAGAACGGTGGCGATGCCCAGGCCGAAGACCACGGCGGTGGCGAGCTGTTTCCACCACAGCGCGGTGGGGGCGTCGATCGAATAGCCGCCATTGATGAAATCGAGCGAGAGGCCGAACATCATCGGCGTGAGCCCCGCCATGGTGGTGATCGTGGTGAGCAGCACCGGGCGGATGCGGTCCTCCGCGGTGCGGATGATCGCCTCGATCCGCGGCATGTATTTCTCGTAATCCTGGTAGGTGTCGATGAAGACGATGTTGTTGTTCACCACGATGCCTGCGAGCGCGACGATCCCGGTGCCGGTCATGATGATCGAAAACGGCTGCTGCATCACCAGCATGCCCACCAGCACGCCCGCGGTCGAGAGCACCACCGCGAGCAGCACCAGCACGGCGTTGTAGAACGAGTTGAACTGCGCGAGCAGGATCAGGAACATCAGGAACAGCGCGCCGGCAAAGGCGGTCACGAGGAAGGTCTGGCTTTCGGCCTGGTCGGCGAAATCGCCGGTCCATTCCCAGGTGACGCCTTCGGGCAGGGGCCCCGTGTCGAGCCATTCGGTCAGCGTCTCGATCCGCTCGGTGGCGTTGACCGCGGCGCGGGTCCAGGCCTCGGACCCGTCGGCGGCGAGGCGGGCGTCGGCTTCCTCGGCGGTGACGATCACGCTGTCGCCGCCGTCCGTGGGCGTGAGCCGCACCAGCCCGTCGGCGACCCCGGCCTTGACGTCGAACACGCGCTCCCCGTCGACCCGGTCGATCTGGGCCAGCGTCGGCACCGGCGTGCGGGTGACGAAGTTGGAGAGCGGCACCAGGCCCCGGGCGGTCTGCAGTTTCAGCGTGTCGAGGGTCGAGAGCAGCCGGTCCTCGGCGGGCAGGCGGACGCGGATCTCGATCTCTTCGTCGGAGCTTTCGATCCGCATCGTGTCGAGCAGGATGCCGTTGGTCACGAGCTGGACCATGCCGCCGACGGTGGCGACATTGGTGCCGTAGCGCCCGGCGGCCTCGACGTCGACGTCGAGCTGCCAGTCGATGCCGGGAAGCGGCAGGGTGTCTTCGATGCCGGTGATTCCGGGGGTCGTTTCGAACTTCTGGCGCGCGATCTCGGCGGCCTCGGTGAGCGCGACCCAGTCGGTGCCCGACAGCCGCAGATGCAGGGGTTTGGACGAGGCGGGGCCGCCCGCCATCTCCAGCACCTCGGTGCGGATGCCGGGCAGCTCCGCAAGCCGCTTTTCCAGCGCCGCGACCACGGCGGTACCGGCATAGCTCTGGTCGACGATCCGGCGCTCGAAGGGGATCAGGCCGAAGAGCTTGATCTGTTCGGTGGTGACGGGGCGGTCCTCGTAGGTCGCGACCTCGATCTGGACCTGGCCGATCTGGTCGCGCGGGCCGCCGGCGCCGCCGGTCATCTGGTTCAGCCCGCCTTCGCCGGCGAAAGCGAAGGCGCTTTTCACCCCCTTGGCGTCGAGCACGATCTCCTCGACCCGGGCCACCAGCGCGTCCTTTTCCGCGACCGAGAGGTTGCCGCGGGCCTGGACGTAGACGATCAGGTTTTCCGGTTCGACATCGGCGAAGAACTCGGTGCCGTAGTTGGTCTTGCCGTAGATCGTGAAGCTCGCAAAGACCATGCCGAGCACGGCGAGGATCGTCACCACCGGCATCACCGGGTTGCCGGCGATGGCGGCGGTGAAGCGGCCGAAGGGTTTGCGGCGGTAGCCCGATTTCACCTTGCGTGGCGCGCGCTTGAGCTTGGCGGCATCGAGGAACAGCGTCGTGAAGGTAATGCTGACGACCAGCAGCACGCCGCCGATCAGGCTGCCCGCCCAGGCGGGGCCGGGCGGGGTGCCCGCGAAGAGATAGCCCGGGTTGATAAGCTGCATCGCGCCCAGAAAGATGCTGCAGGCGGCGGGCACGATCAGGGCGGCACGGATCGGCCAGGGCAGGGGGCGCAGACGGTCCGAGGCATGGTCGAGCGCGCGGCTCATCCGCCCCGCGACGCCGCCGACCACGGGCAGGAAGACCAGCGCCACGACGAGCGAGGCCATCAGCACGAAGATCAGCGTCTTGGGCAGCATCTCCATGAATTCGCCCGGCACCCCGGGCCAGAACAGCATCGGCAGGAAGGCACTGAGCGTGGTCGCGGTCGAGGAGACGATCGGCCAGAACATCCGCTTCGCCGCCTCGACATAGGAATGCATCGGCCCGACGCCTTCGGAAATCCGCTTGTCGGCGTATTCCACCACCACGATGGCGCCGTCGACCAGCATACCGACGGCGAGGATCAACCCGAACATGACGATGTTGGAGACCGGGTAGCCGAGCCCTGCGAACATCGCGAAGGTGAGGAGGAAGGATGTGGGGATGGCGAAGCCCACGAGCAGGGCCGAGCGCATGCCGAGGGAGGCCAGCACCACGATCATGACGAGCGCGATGGCGGTGATGACCGAGCCTTCGAGCTGCGAGACCATCGAGGCGACCTGGTAGGAGCTGTCGTTCGAGACCGTTACCTGCACGGCGTCCTGCAGCGCGACGGGCCATTTTTCCTCGGCGGCGGCGACCACGCGGCGGACCTCGGCGGCGGTGTCGATCAGGTTGAAGCCCTTGCGCTTGACCACCTGCAGCGAGACCGTGGTGTCGCCGTTGAAGCGCGCGGTGCCGGCGCGGTCTTCGAAGGTGAGCCTGATCTCGGCAAGCGCGCCGAGGGTCACGACCGCATCGCCGTTCACCTTGACCGGGAGCGCGTAGACATCGGCCACGTCATCGAAGGACGAGGGGATCTTGACCGAATTGGCGCCCGACGCGGTGGTCACCTGGCCCGCCGCGATCAGCCGGTTGTTCTGGGTCACGACCGAAATGAGCTCGGCGGCGGTCACGTTGTAGGCTTCGAGCCGGAGCGGGTCGATCACCACTTCGAGCATCTCGTCGCGGTAGCCGGTGAGCTGGGCTTCCAGCACCGCGTCGACGCCCTCGATCTCGTCCTGCAGATCCCGGGCGAGGCGGACAAGGCTGCGTTCGGGCACGTCGCCGGTCAGGTTGACGACCGCGATGGGAAACTCCGAGAAATTGATCTCGTTGACCGAATAGGTGTCGGCCCCCGCCGGGAAGCGGCTCTCGGCCCGGTTCATCGCGTCGCGGACATCGGCGGTGACCTTGGTGCGGTCCCAGCCGAATTCGAACTCCATCGCGACGCCCGCATAGCCCTCGGCGGCGGTGCCCGACAGGGTCTTGAGCCCGTCGATGTCGCTGAGTTCGGTCTCCATCGGCTGCACAAGCAGGCGCTCGCTGTCCTCGGCGCTGATCCCGGGGAAGGGGACCGAGACGAACAGCGCCGGGATCTCGATGTCGGGCTCGCCCTCCTTGGGCAGGCCGACATAGGCGGCGATCCCGGCGATAATGGTCAGGCCGATGAAGGCGATAACCATCCGCGCCCGGGCGGCGGCGATATCGACGATATGGGTCACGCGCCGGGCTCCGCGAGGGTGACCGCGAGCGGCGTGCCGTCGGTGACGTAATCCTGCCCGGTGGTGATGACGCGCGCCACCTCCGGCAGACCGGCGACCCAGACGCCGTCGGGGCTGTCGCGCAGCATCTCGACGGGCAGGAAGCGGGCGACGTCGCCCTCCGCGCCATCCTCGGCCACGCGCACGCCGAGAGTGCCGGCGTCGTCCAGCGTGAGCGCCGATTGCGGCAGGAGATGCGCGCTGCGCCCGGCGGACTGGATCGCGATCTCGCCGGTCTGGCCGTCGCGGATCGCGAGATCGGGATTGGCAAGCTCGGCCTCGACCCGGAAGGTGCGGGTCTGCGGATCGGCGGAGCGCGACAGGAAGGTGACCCGTCCCAGGACCTCGCGGCCCGAAGCGAGCCGCGCGCCCACCGGCGCCCCCACCTGCACCCGGTCGACATCGACCTCGGCGACGTAGCCCACGAGCTTGATCGGGTCGAGATCGATGATCGTGGCGCAGAGGCTGCCCGCCGTCATCAGGCTGCCGAGCTCGGCGGTGTCGGTCTCGAGCAGGCCGTCGAACGGCGCGGTGACCTCGGTATTGGCGATGTCGCGCTCGGTCGCGGCCACCGCGGCACGGGCGCTTTCGACGGCCGCCTCGGCGCTGGCGGCCCCGGCTTCGGCGGCGCTCACCGCGGCCTGCGCGGTCGCGAGCGCGGCGCGGGCCTGCAGCACCCGGGTCTGGGCGGC